>JBBIJT010000021.1:0-32627 GCA_037445795.1 Betaproteobacteria bacterium
TCGAGGCGATCAGCGAGCGCATGGACTGGAAGAAGGCGCTCTTCGACAAGGTGGCGCCGCACCTCGCGCCGCGGGCCATCTTCGCCTCCAACACCTCGGGGCTGTCGATCACGGAGCTGTCGAACGTGCTGCCCGAGGCCCTGCGGCCGCGCTTCTGCGGCATCCATTTCTTCAACCCGCCGCGCTACATGCGGCTCGTGGAGATCATCCCGACGGCGTCCACGGACCCCGCCATCGTGGACGACCTCGAGTCGTTCCTCACCACCACGCTCGGCAAGGGCGTGGTGCGCGCGCGCGACACGCCCAACTTCGTGGCCAACCGGGTGGGCGTCTTCTCGATGCTCGCGACGATGCACCACACGCTCGCCTTCGGGCTCGGCTTCGACGAGGTCGACGCGCTCACGGGGCCGGCCATCGGGCGCGCCAAGAGCGCCACCTTCCGCACGGCCGACGTCGTGGGCCTCGACACCATGGCGCACGTGGTGAAGACGATGCACGACACGCTCGCCGGCGACCCGTGGCACCCGTACTACAAGGCGCCCGAGTTCCTCACGGCCCTCATCGCGAAGGGCGCGCTGGGACAGAAGACGAAGGCGGGCATCTTCGTGAAGAAGGGCAAGGAGATCCACGTCCTCGACCTCGCGAAGCAGGACTACCGCCCGTCGGCGGGCGCCATCGCCGAGGAGGTGCAGGCCATCCTCAAGGAGAAGTCGCCGGCCGCGCAATTCGCGAAGCTGCGCGCCTCGCAGCATCCGCAGGCGCGGTTCCTGTGGGCCATCTTCCGCGACCTCTTCCACTACTGCGCCGTGCACCTCGCCGAGATCGCGCATTGCGCGCGCGACGTGGACTTCGCCATCCGCTGGGGCTTCGGCTGGAAGCTGGGGCCCTTCGAGCTGTGGCAGGCGGCGGGCTGGCAGCAGGTCGCCGGCTGGATCGCCGAGGACATCGCCGCCGGCAAGACCATGGCGAGGGCGCCACTGCCGGGGTGGGTGACGGACGGCCGCAAGGGCGTGCACGGCCCCGACGGGTCCTTCTCCGCCTCGGACGACACGATGCACACGCGCTCGACGCTGCCCGTCTACCGCCGCCAGCTCTTTCCCGAGCTCGTCCTGGGCGAGAAGGAGGCCGACCGCGGCACGACGGTGTTCGAGGACGAGGGCGTGCGGCTCTGGCACCAGGGCGACGGCATCGCCATCGTCTCCTTCAGGAGCAAGATGCACTCGCTGGGCTCCGAGGTCCTCGCGGGCCTCAACCGCGCCATCGACGAGGCGGAGGCGAACTACGACGGCCTCGTCATCTGGCACGAGGCGCCCTTCGCCGTCGGCGCCAACCTCAAGGCCGCGCTCGAGTCGCTCAAGGCCGGGAAGATCGACGAGTTCGAGCAGATGGTCGCGCTCTTCCAGCAGACCTCGCAGCGGCTCAAGTACAGCCTGGTGCCGACGGTCGCGGCGGTCGAGGGCCTTGCGCTCGGCGGCGGCTGCGAGTTCGTGATGCACTCGCAGCGCGTCGTCGCGGCGCTGGAGAGCTACATCGGCCTCGTCGAGGTGGGCGTGGGCCTGCTGCCGGCCGGCGGCGGCCTCAAGGAGATCGCGCAGCGCGCCAGCGACTGGGCCAAGGGCGGCGACGCCTTCCCAGAGATCGGGCGCCTGTTCCGGCAGGTCGCGATGGCCGACGTGTCGAGGAGCGCGGAGCACGCGCGCGAGCTGGGGTACCTCAAGCCGGCCGACGTCGTGGTGTTCCATCCCGCGGAGCTGCTGCACGTCGCCAAGGGGCAGGCGCGCGCCATGGCCGACGCGGGCCAGCGCCCGCCGCTCGCGCCCACGCGCATCCCGGTGGCCGGCTCCACCGGCATCGCCACGCTCAAGATGATGCTCGTGAACATGAAGGAGGGCGGCTTCATCTCCGACCACGACTACGAGATCGGCTCGCGCATCGCCACCGTCGTGTGCGGCGGCGAGGTCGAGCCCGGCAGCCTCGTGGACGAGAAGTGGCTCCTGGACCTCGAGCGGCACCACTTCGTGGAGCTCGCCAAGAGCGCGAAGACGCGGGACCGCATCGAGCACATGCTGAAGACGGGCAAGCCCCTGCGGAACTAGTCCCTTGCGAGCCTCGGGCGGCGGGTTCTCCCTCTTCGCGCGATTCGTGATCGCCGCGGCCCTGCTCGCGCTCTGCGCCTACCTCGCCTTCGAGGCCATCGCGGGCTGGTACTGCCTCGCCACGACATCGGACCAGGGCTGCGGCCTTTCGGGATTCTTCCACACGATCGCCATGTCCATTGCCGCGCGCTTCCTGTGGATGGTGCTGCGGTGGGATCCCGAGGGTATGCGGGCAAGCCGCGCGCCGGCGGTGCGGGCCGGAACCGCCCGGGGCGAAACCATCCGCCAGTGGCAGGAAGGCACCCTGCCGGAGCCGGAGGACGTGCCCCTGGGCCCCGAGGCGGGGACGGTCGTCCAGACCGCAGACGGCCTGAACATCGAGTTCCCGGTGGCGACCCGCGTTCGGGGAGGCGTCACCATCGCGATGTGGCTGGTGTTCCTCGCGGCCATCTTGTTCGGGGGGGCGCTCAAGTCGGTGATGCACGCGGTCGTGATCGCCATCGTGACCTTCCCCTTCAGCTGGTTCGTCTACCTTTCCATGCGGGAGCGCCTTCACAAGTGCACCCTCGAGGCCACGCCGGAGGGCCTGGTGTGCTGCCAGGGCTGGGGGGAGAGCCTTCCCTGCCGGAACATCGCGAAGGAGGAGATCGATCTCCTCGAGCCGCGGCCGGTCGTGCAGGAAGGCGAGGAGACGCTCTTCGAGGTCGCCGCCATCCTGAAGTCGGGGGAGTGCATCGTCATCGGCGAGAACATCCCGGGTGTCGCCATCGCGGACACGCTCACCCGCACGATCGGGGCGGCGCTGGGGCTGTATCCGGAGCAGGTCCTCACGGCTGCGGGAGGCGGGCGCCGGCTCAAGGCTCCCCTCGACGCGCTGCTGGGAAGCGGCAAGACGACATAGCACCCGGCCATGGGAAAGCTCGGCGCCGCCGCCCTCTGCCTCGTCTTCGCGATTCCCTTCGGGGGCGTGGGCGTCTTCGCGACCTGGGCCATCGGCTCCACGCTGCACGAGGCGTGGCGGGCTCGCGACTGGGTCCGGGTGAGGGCGACGGTGGATGAGGCCTCGCTCAGCTCCTCGAGCGGGAGCGACGGGGGCACGACGTTTCGCGCCGATGGCCGCTACCGATATGTCTTCGAGGGGCGGCCGTACAGCGGGAGCCGTCTCGGCATCTCCCGCCTGGGCGGCTCCGACAACATCGACGACTGGCACGAGCAGACGAGCGCGAGGCTGGCGGACGCGAGGGCGGCAGGGCTGCCGGTGACCGTCTGGGTGAACCCGGACAACCCGGCCGACTCGGTGTTCGACCGGGAGCTGCGCTGGGGCGAGGTGCTGTTCCTCGTGCCGTTCTCCCTCGCCTTCGGCGGGGTCGGCGTGGGCGCCCTCGTCGCGATGTACTACGTCCTCCGGGGCAAGGGCGGGCAGGGTGGGGCCAACGAGGCCGTCGGGCAGGCACTCGGCGCGCCCTCGGGCCAGGGCGCGTCGGGCGGTGACTCGTCCGCCCGGTTCCTATGGGTGTTCGCGTTCTTCTGGAATTCGATGTCCTGGCCGATCGCCTTCCTCGCGGTGCCCGACATCGTGGAACGAGGCGAGTGGATGGGGCTCCTGGTGCTGCTCTTTCCGCTCGTCGGCCTGGGACTGCTCTGGGCCGCGATCTCGGTCACCTGGAGCGCCTTCGTGGCGAAACGCCGCGGAACGGCCACGCCCCCTTCCGCACGGGCAAGGTCGGCACCCGGGGCGTTCGCCGAGCGGGCCGCGCGCGCGATGTTCGACCCCCACGGCGGCCCGACCCGGCTTCGTCCGCCGCCGGCCGCCTCCGTGGCGATTCCGGAATCGCTGGCGGCGGTGGAGGAGAGCGGCGGAACGCTCACGCTGCGCTACTCGCGACGGCGCAACCTGGGCCTGGGCATCGCCCTGCTCGTCACCGGCGGCGTGCTGAGCGCGATCGGCGCCGCGATCCTGGCCGCCGACGGGATCGGCCTCGCGGCCGCGGCGCTCCTGGCGATCGGGGGGCTCGTGGACGTGGCGGCGGTCGCGACGATGGTGAAATCGCTCGCCGTGACCGTCTCGCGCAGCGAGCTCGCCGTGGAGAAGTCGGGCCTCTTCGGGCGCCGCGCGTGGCGGGCGGGGCGCGACGAGATCGTCGCGCTGAAGGTGGGCAACACGCATTCGGTCAACGACGTTCCCTACTTCGCCCTGCACGCCGTGGACCGGGGCGGCCAGCGCATTCCGGTGGGCGACGGCGTGCGGGGAACGGACATCGCCGATTCCCTCGCGCAGCGCATCGGGCGTGCCCTCGGCCTCGATCCCTCGCGGATCGGGAGCGCGGGCTCGCCGGCGGCGGACCCTTCCGGGACAGGCGACGCATGAACCCGATCCTTCACCTCGGCATGCACCTCGGGGTCGCGGGCCGCAAGCGCGTGGCGGTCGGGGGATGGCTGCTCGTCGCGCTACCCTGCCTCCTGGCCTCGGCGGTCGCAGGGTACCTTGCCGCCACGACAAGCAGCGGCGACCGGCCGCGCGCCTCCGTCGAGGGCTTGATCCTGTCGCACAAGGAGGACGTGCGCCAGGAGGGCAACGCCACGCACTCGGCCATGTTCACGACCTACAGCTACGAGGTCGACGGCAGGGCATACCTGGGCGTCGAGAGCGGCACGATCTACCACTACCAGAACGAGGGCGCGCGGAAATACGACGCGGACCGCAAGGCATGGCTTCCCGAGGATGCGCCCGCGGTCCGCCGGCCCGGCGACGTCGTGACCGTGTACTACGAGCGCGCGGCTCCGTCCCGTTCGTCATTGAGTCCCCCCCCCGGCCGGGGAACGAGGGAAATGCTGGCGATCTGGTCCCTGGCGAGCGCCTGCTCCGGCATCCTCCTCACCTGGCTCGGATGGCTCCAGTTCCGCGAACCCGTCGAGATCCTCGTCGCGTCGTCCGCGCGCGCGGACGCGATCGTGTCGGCGGCGCTGGACGGGGAGGCGCGCGACCCGGGCCTGCAGGAAGAAGACGGCGGCATCTCCACGGATGTCGCGCGCGTCCGGCGGCGCGAAGGGACCACGTGCATCGAGTTCCAGCGCGAGTCGGGGCCGCCGTTCCGGCTGTCGGGGCTCTACCCTCCCGTCCTGCTTCTCGTGATCCTTGTCTGGGCGGTCGTGCTGAGGGACCTGCGGCCGTCCACGGCGCGCGGGCTCGTGGCGTTCGCAGCCATCGCGGCCGTGCTCGTGTACCTCGCCGCGTCGCTGGCGTATGCCCGCGCGCGGCGCGAACTTTGGGTGCGCAACGGGGTTCTCGAGGTGGTGACGCGCGGCCTCGTGGGCCTGTCGCGGCGCCGCCTGACGCGCGCCCAGGTCGATCATGTCGAATCGCGATGGGCGCTGAGCGAGGTGAGCCGGTTCGGCGAGGCGGCCTTCTTCGACGTCATTGCCGTCGCCGGCAACGGCAAGCGCGTGCGCATCGCCGAAGGCCTGCCCAGGGTCGAGGTCGCCGACGCGGTGACGCGCCTCGTGGCCCGGGAGCTGGGCCTTGCGCCCGAGCAGGCCGTCACGGCCCGCGCGGCACGGGAGCGCGACATCGTCATCGCGCGCGGCGCCATGGCCCGCGCGCCCGAAGCCTGATTCAACCCGCACCAAGGATTTCCATTCCCAGGAGGACATGACCATGACCCGCCAGATCCAGGACGCCTACATCGTCGCCGCCGTCCGCACCCCCGTCGGCAAGGCCCCGCGAGGGATGTTCCGCAACGTCCGGCCGGACGACCTGCTCGCCCACGTGCTCAAGGGGGCGATCGCCAGGGTGCCCGGCCTCGACCCCCACGACATCGCCGACGTCATCGTGGGCTGCGCAATGCCGGAAGGCGAGCAGGGCATGAACGTCGCGCGGATCGGCGCGCTGCTGGCCGGGCTGCCCGACAGCGTGCCGGCCATGACAGTCAACCGCTTCTGCTCCTCCGGCGTGCAGGCCATCGCGCTCGCGGCCGACCGCATCCGCACGGGCGACGACGACGTGGTCATCGCCGCGGGGACCGAGTCCATGTCCATGGTGCCCATGATGGGCAACAAGGTGGCCCTCAACAGCGCCGTCTTCGCGAAGGACGAGAACGTCGCCATCGCCTACGGCATGGGCATCACGGCGGAGAAGGTGGCGGCGCAGTGGAACGTGTCGCGGGACGAGCAGGACGCCTTCGCCGTCTCGAGCCACCGGAAGGCCTCGGCGGCCATCGCCGCGGGCCACTTCAGGGAGGAGATCCTGCCCTACGAGATCGCCTCGTCGGCGCCGGACCTCGCCACGGGCAAGGTCGTCCATCGCAGGAAGGTGGCCGACACGGACGAGGGCCCGCGGCCCGACTCGTCGATCGAGAGCCTTGCGAAGCTGCGGCCGGTGTTCGCCGCGCGCGGGTCCGTCACGGCCGGCAACAGCTCGCAGATGTCCGACGGCGCCGGCGCGGTGGTCCTCATGAGCGAGAAGGCGATGAAGAAGTACGGCATCCAGCCCCTCGCCCGCTTCGTGGGCTTCGCCGTGGCGGGCGTGCCGCCCGAGATCATGGGCATCGGCCCGATCAAGGCGATCCCGAAGGTGCTCAGGATGGCCGGCGTGAACCAGGCCGACCTCGGCTGGATCGAGCTCAACGAGGCGTTCGCGGCACAGGCCCTGGCGGTGGTGAAGGACCTCGGGCTCGACCCCTCGAAGGTGAACCCGCTGGGCGGGGCCATCGCGCTGGGGCACCCCCTGGGGGCCACGGGCGCCGTGCGCGCGGCCACGATGGTCCACGGCCTGAGGCGCACGAAGGGCCGCTACGGGATGGTCACGATGTGCATCGGAACGGGGATGGGCGCCGCGGGACTGTTCGAGGCGCTACACTAGTCCCCGGCCCGAGCTGCTGGCGGGCCGGGACAACAACCACAACCGCCCGGCGCCGGAGCTATCCGGCGTCCAACGAGGAGGAATCACCGATGCCCCGCATCGCCTTCACGGCGTGCGCGGCCGCTCTTGCGGCCGTCGCCACGCTCGCCACCGCCGACGCTTCAGCCCAGACCAAGTACAGCGCCGAGGTGCGGCGCACTTCGTTCGGCATCGCCCATATCAAGGCGAGCGACTTCGCCGGCATGGGCTACGGGGTGGGCTACGCCTATGCGCAGGACAACTTCTGCCTGATCGCGGACACTTTCGTGAGCGTCCGCGGCGAGAGGTCGCGCTACTTCGGTCCGGCGGGAACGGACTACCAGGGGCTCAACAACCTGGCGAGCGATTTCTTCTACACGTACGTCAACGGCGATCCGGCACCGCTGTCCGCGGCATTGGCCAAGATGAAGCCGGAAGTGCAGGCCGCCTTCAACGGGTGGGTGGCGGGATACAACCGCTACCTCAAGGACACGGGCGTCGCCAACCTTCCGGCGCCCTGCAAGGGCGCCGCCTGGGTGCGCCCCATCGACAACGTCGACATGATGCGCCTGCTGCGCTCGCTCGCGCTCTACGCCACCAGCGCCAACGCCTCGTTCATCAGCGCCTTCGCCATCACGAATCCACCGACGGCGACCTCCGCGGCGACCGACAAGTCGATGGCGGACGACGTGCTGGATGGCCTCAGGAACCGGGATTTCCTGCGCGAGTACGGCGAGAAGCGCATCGACCTGGGCAGCAACGCGGTGGGCCTCGGCTCCGAGGCGACGGACAATGGCCGCGGCATGCTCCTGGGCAACCCCCACTTCCCGTGGGTCGGAAACCTGCGCTTCTTCCAGATGCATCTCACGGTGCCCAACCAGATGGATGTCATGGGCGGCTCCCTCTCCGGATTGCCATTCGTCGCGATCGGGTTCAACAAGGACGTCGCCTGGAGCCACACGGTCGACACCGTCAACCACTTCAACCTGTACGCCCTCAGCCTCGATCCGGCCAACCCGCTCCGGTACTCCTATGACGGGCAGTACCGCGACATGACCACGAAGACGGTGACCGTTCAGGCGCTCCAGGCGAGCGGTGCGCTCGCGCCGGTCAGCAAGACGTTCTATTCGACGGTGCATGGCACCGTGATCAGCATTCCGCCGAGCCTCGCCTGGACCGCGTCCACGGCGATGGTCTTCGCGGATGCGAATCTCGACAACTGGCGCATGGGCGAGCAGTGGTTCGACATCAACCGGGCGGCGAGCACGACGGAGATCGAGTCCGCGCTGGAACGAAACCTGGGCATTCCCTGGGTGAACACGATCGCCGCCGACAAGGACGGCAACGCCTTCTATGCGGTCATCAGCACGGCGCCCAACGTCGACCGGTTCCTGCAATCGGTATGCACGCCGAGCGCTCAGGCGGCCGGGGTCTTCGCGAAGCTGCTCCTGCCCGGCACTAGCGTCCTTATCCTCGACGGCACGCGCTCTTCCTGCCGGTGGGCCGTCGATCCTGCCACGCCCCAGCCGGGCCTGCTCCCGGGCTCGCTCATGCCGAGGCTCCACACGCAGAGCTACGTGCAGAATTCGAACGACAGCTACTGGCTCACCAATCCCGCGTACAACCTCTACAGCTTCTTCGTTCCCGCGCTGGTGGGGCTCGTGCCGGAGCAGCAGAACCTGCGCACGCGCCTTGGCGTCTCGCAGACGCTGGCGCGGCTCTCGAACGCCGACGGGCTCGGTGGCACCAAGTTCACGCTGCCGCTCCTGCAGCAGATCGCGCTCTCGAACCGAGCCTATTCGGCGGACCTCTTCCTTCCGGACGTGCTGGCGTTGTGCGGGACGGAGGCAGCCGCGTCGGTCAAGTCGCTATGCGCCGTCCTGGGGGCCTGGGACCGCAAGTTCGATCTGACGAGCAAGGGCGCTCACCTTTGGCTGGAGTTCTTCCTCAATGCCGTCGGCACGGTGGGCGCGGCGCCCAAGATCCCGAACGTCTATACCGTCGCGTTCGACTACACGAATCCGCTCACGACGCCGCGCGGGTTCAACGTCTCGAACGCGACGGTCGCCACCGCGCTCGTGAACGCGCTGGCTGCCGCCGGAAAGAAGATCACCGACGCGGGGCTCGCGGTCGACGCGGCGCTGGGCACGCTCCAGTTCGGCAGCCAGCTGCTGTACTCCGGCGGCCGGACGATCGTGCCCGTCCACGGCGGGAACGGCACGCCCCTCGGGATCTACAACGCGATCGGCGGCTCGCTGGTACCCGGGGTGGGCTACGTGGTGACCAGCGGCACTAGCTACATCCAGACGGTGCAGTTCACCGACGCCGGCGTGAACGCGCAGGCGTTCCTCACCTACTCGCAGTCGACGAACCCCGCCTCGCCCAACTTCGCCGACCAGACGGCCCGCTTCTCGGCCAAGCAGTGGATCACCTTGCCGTTCACGGAATCCGCGATCACCAGCGACCCGGGCTACCGCACCTCGACCATCAGCGAGTGACGGGGCGGGCGGGACCCGCGCGGGTCCCGCCCATCCTGCTGATTCCCAAGACGATTGATGCACCGCCGCATTGTCATTTCCTCCTCGGTTGGCGGACAATCGACACCGGACAGGAGCCCTCGCGCCAAGGCCCCCGAGCTCCACATAACATCGCCAGGAGAGACGCCTACATGAAGTCCGCATACCGCCCCATGCTGAAGCCCCTTGCGCTCGCCCTCGCCCTCGCCGGCGCGGCCCCTGTTTTCGCGTTCCAGTACGACCTCGGAAACGGCATCACCGGCGCCATCGACACGACGCTCTCCTACGGCGTCTCCGTCCGCGCCGGCAACCGCGATTCCGGGCTGGTGGGCATCGCGAACGGCGGCACCGCCCGTTCCGTGAACGAGGACGACGGCAACCTCAACTACGACAAGAACAAGCCCTTCGCCAACGTGGCCAAGGCGACCGTCGACGCCGAGATGAAGTACAAGAACTTCGGCTTCTTCGGGCGCGGCACGGGCTTCTACGACTTCACGAACGTGAACAAGGACAAGCTCGGCGACACCGCCCAGGACCGCGTGGGCAAGAACATCGTGGGCCTGGACGGCTTCGTGTACGGCGCCTTCGACCCGATGGGCAAGAACCTGCGGGTTCGCGCCGGCCGGCAGGTGATCAGCTGGGGCGAGAGCACGTTCATCCCCAACGGCATCAACGTGATCAACCCGGTCGACCTCTCCAAGCTGCGCATCCCGGGCTCCGAGCTCAAGGAGGCCTTCATCCCGACGGCCGGCCTCTGGGGCAACCTCGAGCTCACCAAGAACGCGAGCTTCGAGGGCTTCTACCTCACGAACCACGACAAGGTGAAGCTCGACCCCCGCAACACCTACTTCTCGAACAACGACTTCGCCTCCGACGACTCGACGCGCGTGATCCTGTCCTTCGGGCGCCGCAACGACCAGAACAAGCCGCCCTCCAACCCGGTGCCGCCCGTCATCCCGGTGCTCGGCCCGACCGCGGCCGCGCTCTACGGCCCGTACGATCCGGCCGCCTCGGTCTGGGCGCCGCGCGCCCCGGACAGGAATCCCAGCGACAACGGCCAGTGGGGTCTCGCCTTGCGCTACCTGGCCAACGAGCTCAACAACACCGAGTTCGGCGTGTACTACATGAACTACACGAGCCGCATCCCGCTCTTCTCGGGCGTCAAGGGCACGCCGTCCTCCATCCTCACGGGCGGGCCGCTCATCGCGCCGATCTGCGCCAATGCCGCGCTTCGGTCCCTGTGCCACACGGGCACGGCCACCTACTTCGCGGAGTACCCGGAGGACATCAAGCTCTTCGGCCTGAGCTTCAACACCGCCGGCCCGGCGGGCATCGCGCTGCAGGGCGAGTACTCGTACCGCTCCAACCTGCCGGTGCAGTACGCCACGCCCGAGCTGCTGCTCGCGGCCCTCGGCCTGCCGAACCTCATCACCGGCTACACGCAGATTCCCGGCGCGCCCACCGGCGCCACGGGTGCCGCGCTCGTGCCGGACGGCTCCTACCTCCAGGGCTACCAGCGCCTGAAGGCGAGCCAGTTCCAGATGACGGCGACCAAGAGCGAGCCCAGCGTCCTGGGCGCCGAGCAGCTGGTCGTCGTGGGCGAGGTGGGCTTCACGTACTTCCACAGCCTGCCCACGGAGGTGAAGTTCAACGGCCCGGCGGTGTTCCTGCCGGCCACGGCCTTCGGCGCCCTCCTGTCGAGCGCCTACTCGGTGCAGGAGACCGGCTTCCTCACCAGCACGTCCTGGGGCTACCGGCTTGTCGGCCGGCTCGAGTACAACAACGCCCTCTTCGGCGGCAACGTCTCGCCGCGCCTCGCCTGGTCGCAGGACGTGAAGGGCGTGGGGCCGAGCTTCAACGAGGGCGCGAAGTCGCTGTCGATCGGCGCCAACTGGGACTACCAGCGCAAGTGGCTGGTCGACATGCAGTACACCGCCTACATGGGTGGGCGAAGCTACTGCGGCACCGACGTGCCGCCGGCCGGAAGCTCCGTCACGCCTGGCCAGAGCGCGAGCTACTGCTCGGTCGCGAACCCCCTCAAGGACCGCGACTTCTACTCGGTCAGCGTGAGCTACTCGTTCTGAGCGCCGCCCGGGAGCGCCCGCCGCGGCGCTCCCGGGACCCCTCATTAGACAAGACAGACAACCGGAGGAAATCCAGCATGTTCGCCAACTCGAGGAAGGCCACGGCGCTGCTCGCCGTGGGCGCAGCCTTCGCCATCCCCGCCGCCGCGGAGATGTCCAACACCGACATCGCCAAGCTCGGCACGACGCTCACGCCCGTGGGCGCGGAAAAGGCCGCCAACGCGGCCGGCACCATTCCGGCCTGGGATGGCGGCATCACCAAGCCGGTCGCCGGCTACAAGCCGGGCGGCCAGTACCCGGACCCGTTCCCCGCCGACAAGCCGCTCTTCACGATCGAAGGCAAGAAGGCCGACCAGTACAGGGACCAGCTGACCCCCGGCCAGATGGCCATGCTCAAGAAGTACCCGGATTACAAGATGATCGTGTACCCGACGCGGCGCTCCGCGGCGTTCCCGCAGTGCCACTACAACGAGACCAAGGACTGCGCGTCCAAGGCGAAGCTCGCCGCGGGCGGCAACGGCGTCACGGGCTGCACGGGCGGGATTCCCTTCCCGATTCCGAAGGACGGCTACGAGGCCATCTGGAACTCGATGCTGCGCTACCGCGGCGACACCTTCGCCCAGAACTGGGCGCAGGCCGCCGTCACCCGCACCGGCGACTACGCCATCGTCAAGTTCGAGTACGAGTACGACTTCTCGTACGGCAACTGCTCGAAGCCCGCCGCCGCGCGCGAGCCCAACAAGATCCTCAACTACCTGCAGGTGACGACCGCGCCCGCGCGCCTCGCCGGGCAGATCCTGCTGGTGCACGAGACCGTGGACCAGGCGAAGGAGCCGCGTTCGGCCTGGACCTACAACCCCGGCCAGCGCCGCGTGCGCCTCGCCCCGAACGTGGCCTACGACAACCCCGGCACGGCGGCCGACGGCCTGCGCACCAACGACGACTTCGGCATGTTCAATGGCGCCACCGACCGCTACAACTGGAAGCTGGTCGGCAAGAAGGAGATGTACATGCCGTACAACTCCAACCGCATGACGGCGCCCAACCTGAAGTACACCGACGTGCTGAAGCCGGGCCACATGAACCAGGACCTCGCGCGCTACGAGCTGCATCGCGTCTGGGTGGTCGAGGCCACGCTCAAGCCCGGCACGAGCCACATCTACCACAAGCGCGTCTTCTTCATCGACGAGGACAGCTGGGCCATCCTCGCCACCGACAAGTACGACGGCCGCGGCGAGCTGTGGCGCTACTCGGAGCAGCACAACGAGAACTGGTACAACGTCCCGATGTTCTTCGGCACGATCGAGGTGCACAACGACCTCCAGTCGGGCCGCTACATCGCGATGGGCCTGCGCAACGAGGAAACCAAGATCTACGAGCCGATCAAGCGCACGGGCGCGGACTACAACCCGAACAGCCTGCGCGCGCTCGGCACGCGCTAGCGGCCGGACCCGGCCCCGGGCCGGCCGGGGGCAGTTTCGCGCCATGCGCGCGGGGACTGCCCCCGTTTCGTTTCTGTCGGCCGGAATCGCGGCCAGGGGAGAGAAGGAAATGAGGAAGACCAGGGTTGCCGGGCTCGTCGCGATGGCGGGCCTCGCGCTCGGCGTGGCGTTCGCGCGCGCCGAGATCCTGCCCGAGTCCGGGCCGCTGCCGAAGGTCACGATGGAGCGCCTGCTCCTCATCGACGCCACGCACCGGGGCAGCCGCGTCGTGGCGGTCGGCGACCGGGGCTACATCGTGCTTTCCGACGACAACGGCAAGTCGTGGCGGCGCGCCAAGTCGCCGCCGGCGCCCCTGCTGACGGCGGTGGAATTCGTCGACGCGAAGAAGGGGTGGGCCGTGGGCCACGACTCGGTCATCCTCGCCACGACGGACGGTGGGGAGACCTGGACGCAGCAATACTCCGCGCCCGCCGACCAGCAGCCGCTCCTCGACGTCCTCTTCGTCGACGAGAACGTCGGGTACGCCATCGGGGCGTACGGGGCGTTCCTCGAAACCGCCGACGGCGGCAAGACGTGGAACCCGCGCAAGGTGATCCCGGACGACAAGCACCTCAACGCCTTCGTGCGGCTTCCCCAAGGGCGGCTCATCATCCTCGGCGAGGCCGGCACGATGCTGGTGTCGAAGGACTCGGGCAAGACCTGGTCCCCGGTGACCTCGCCCTACAAGGGCTCGCTCTTCGGCGGGCTCGTCGCGGACGACGGCGCCGTGGTCGCCTACGGGCTGCGCGGCCGCCTTTTCCGCTCCGGGGACGGGGGAGCGACCTGGAGCGCCATCGACAATCCCTCGACGGCGACCCTCATGGGCGGCATCCGGCTGCCGGACGGGGCGCTCGTGATCGCCGGCAACGGCGGCACCGTCCTCGTTTCTCGCGACAACGGCCAGTCCTTCGTGCCGCTCGCGACGGGAAGCACCAAGGCCTTCTCGAAGGCGATCCTCGGCCCGCCCAATGCGGTGATCCTCATCGGCGAGACCGGCGCCCGCGAGGCGGCGCTTCCGCTCGGAAAGCGCTAGGAGTACCACGAAGATGCTCGACAGGCTCATCACGGCGGTATCCAACCTCGTCTTCAACAACCGCAAGGTCCTGCTGGTCGTGTTCGGCATCCTCACGGTGATCTTCGCGGCCTCGGCCTCGCGGCTCGTCGTGGACGCGGGCTTCAACAAGATGGTCCCGCTCAAGCACCCCTACATGCAGGTCTACCGGGACTACGAGAAGGTGTTCGGCAGCGCCAACCGCGTGGCGGTGGCGATCGTGCAGAAGGACGGCGACATCTTCAACAAGGAGTACATGGCGAAGCTCAAGGGCCTTACCGACGACGTGTTCCTGCTGAACGGCGTGGACCGCCCCTCGGTGAAGTCGCTCTTCACGCCGAACACGCGCTTCATCGAGGTGATCGAGGAGGGCTTCTCCGGGGGCAACGTGATCCCGGCCACCTTCCAGGGCACGGACGCCGACCTGAAGCAGGTGCGCGCCAACGTGCAGAAGTCGAGCGAGATCGGCCGCACGGTGGCCACCGATTTCAGCGGCGCCCTGGTCACCGCGGGGCTGCTGGAGATCGACCCCCAGACCAACGCCCGCCTCAACTACTTCCAGGTGGCCACGAAGCTGGAGGAACTTCGCCACAAGTACGAGGGGCCGAGGCACTCGGTGCACATCATCGGCTTCGCCAAGGCGGTGGGCGACATCAGGAGCGGCGCCCGCGGCGTGCTGGGGTTCTTCGGCGTCGCCTTCGTGATCACGGCAGGCCTGATGCTGTGGTTCGTGAAGGACCTGAAGCTCACCGGCGTCGCGATCGTCGTGGCCATGATGCCCGTGCTGTGGCTCCTGGGCACGCTTCCCATCCTGGGCTACGGCATCGACCCGCTCTCCATCCTCGTGCCCTTCCTCATCTTCTCCATCGGAGTCTCGCACGCGGTGCAGATGGCGAAGACCTGGGAGCGCGAGGTCGTTTCGGGCACCGACAGCCTCACCGCGGCCAAGCGCGCCTTCGCGCGGCTCTTCATCCCGGGGACCTTCGCGCTCCTCACGAACGTGCTGGGCTTCGCGGTGATCATGCTGATCCCCATCGACATCGTCCGCGAGCTGGGCATCACGGCCTCCCTCGGCGTGGCGTGGATGATCGTGACCAACAAGATGCTCCTGCCCATCCTGCTCTCGCACCTTCAGATCACGAAGACGGCGGTGACGAAGGAGGCGTTCCACGAAAGCCGCGTCGAGCGCATTTGGTCCGCGGCGTCGGGCTGCGTCGAGAAGGGCAAGGCTACGGCGATCGTGGCCTCGGCCGCGGTCGTCCTGGCCGTGGGCGTCGTGGGCGCCCACAACCTCAAGGTGGGCGACTACGGGATCGGCGTGCCGGAGCTTCGGCCGGAGTCGCGCTACAACACCGACAACGCGACGATCGTGCGCAAGTTCGCCATGGGCACGAACACCCTGGGCGTGGTGGCGCAGACGAAGGGGGTGCAGGGCGCGTGCACCAACTACGAGATCATGAGCGTCATCGAGAAGTTCGACTGGTTCATGCAGAACGCGCCGGGCACGCAGTCCGTGATCTCGCTGCCCGGCCTCGCCAAGGGAGTGAACGCGGGCTTCAACGAGGGCAACGTCAAGTGGCGCGCGCTTCCCCGCGACCCGCAGGTGATGGCGCAGAGCGTGACGCCCATCGACACCGCGACCGGGCTCCTCAACCCGGACTGCAGCGCGATGCAGGTGCTCGTCTTCACGACGGACCAGCAGGGCGAGACCATCGCCTCGCTGGTGGCGAACGTGAAGGCGTTCGCCTCGGCCAACAACTCCGACAAGCTCGAGTTCAAGCTCGCCACGGGCAACATGGGCGTGACCGCCGCCACCAACGAGGCGGTCGACCAGGCGCGCTGGGAGATGAACTTCGCCATCTTCGGCGCGCTGCTCGTCATGTGCATGATCACGTTCCAGAGCCTGCGCGCCACGCTCTGCATCCTGGTCCCGCTCGCCATCGTCTCGGTGCTGTGCGAGGCGCTCATGCCGCTCCTGGGCATCGGCCTCAAGGTCTCGACGCTGCCCGTGATCGCGCTCGGGGTCGGCGTGGGCGTCGACTACGGGATCTACCTCTACGACCGCCTCGAGGTGCACCTCGAGGAGGGAAAGTCGCTCGCCGTCGCCTTCTTCGAGGCGCTGAAGGAGCGGGGCACCGCGATGGTGTTCACCGCCGTGACGATGACCATCGGCGTGGGCACGTGGGCCATGTCGGCCCTCAAGTTCCAGGCCGACATGGGCGTCCTGCTCGCCTTCATGTTCTTCCTGAACGCCGTGGGGGCCATCTTCCTGCTGCCGGCGCTCGCGGCCTTCCTGCTCAAGCAGCACAAGCCGGCCGAGCCGGCGGAGACGGCCTGAGGTGCCCGCGGGGCGCCTGGCGCGGACGTTCACGGCCGCGGGCGCCCTGGTGCTCGCTGCGGGCGTGGCAATGGGCGCCGTCGGCGCGCACGCGGCCCCTTCCGCGCCCCATCCGGAGGCCGCGCGCCTCGTCCAGACGGCGGTGCTCTACCAGCTCGTCCACGGTATCGCGCTCGTCCTCGCGGGGCTGACCGCGCGATTCGGGGCGAGCCGGTGGTTGCTGGCGGCCGGGGGGGCGTTCCTGCTGGGCATCGCCTGCTTCTGCGGCTCGCTCTACTGGCTGGCCTTCACCGGCACGTCGGCCGGCGCCGTCGCCCCCCTTGGTGGCTCGGCGTTCATGGCCGGCTGGGTCCTGCTCGCGATCCACGCGTTCGCCGCCGAGCGTCCCTAGGCCGGCACGACCGCGTCCCCGACGCGCACGGGGCCGGCGCGCACGGTCACGGCGTTCATCCCGAACTGCGCGCCGAACTCCGGGCTCATGCGCCAGGACGAAAGCGTCGCGAGGGGCTCCGGGCCCGTCACTTCGCCCGTGGCCTGGTCCGTCGTCGTGACCTGGCAGCGTCCGCAGGGCTTCGCCATGCGAAGCGCCGCGGCGCCCGCCTCGAAGTCGGTCCAGCCGTCCTCGGCGAACGCCGCGCAGCCCGCGACGACGATGTTGGGGCGGAAGCGGTCCATGGGCACGGGCCGGGCAAGGCGCGCGTTGAGCGCCTCGAGCGAGGCCTCGGAGATCACGAGGTGCGCGTAGCCGTCGGCGAACCCCACCAGGTGGCCGGGCCCGGCGCGGCGGGGCTTCGATTCGCGGCGGGTCGAGTCGGGCATGTACACGAGGCGGCAGGGCCGGGCCAGGGCCTCCGAGAGCCAGCGGTCCGCCTCGGGCGAGGGCGCGATGGCGGCGCACTGGCTGTCCCACACCGTGGCGAGGACCGGCTCGCCCGAGCGGGGTGAAAGGGGCAGGGAGATCTCGTCGCAGTCGGGAGCGGCGAGGCGCAGCTCGTCGCCCGCGATCTGCGTCCACACCGTCGCCATGGCCGGGAACTCCCGTTGCGAGAGGAAGTGGCCACCGGGGTCGACCACCATGAAGCGGCGGTCGTGCTCGAGGCCGCGGGCCGTGGCGAACGCCGAATCGAGGGTGACGCCCTTGAGCCCCTTGACGGGGTAGACGTTCAGCTGCGAGACGACGATGGCCATGGGGATCCGAGGATTGAATTGTGGGGCGAAACGGGGTTACTTTAACCCTCCCGGCCGGGGATAACCGGCAGCCTTCCGTTCCTGAAAGGGGAAGCCATGGCCCTGTGGGACAAGCTGATGGGCGAACTGGTCGACATCGTCGAGTGGCTCGACGACTCGAACAACACGCTCTCCTACCGCTTCGAGCGCTACCAGAACGAGATCAAGTACGGCGCCAAGCTCGTGGTCCGCGAAGGCCAGGTGGCGGTCTTCATCAACGAGGGCAAGCTCGCCGACGTCTTCAAGCCGGGCACGCACGAGCTCACGACGCAGAACCTGCCCATCCTCGCCACCCTCAAGGGCTGGAAGTACGGCTTCAACAGCCCCTTCAAGGCCGAGGTGTACTTCTGCTCCACGCGCAAGTTCACCGACCTCAAGTGGGGCACGCCGGGGCCGGCGATGATGCGCGACAAGGATTTCGGCATGGTTCGCGCCACCGCCTTCGGCATCTACGCCATCCGCGTCAAGGACGCGGGCATATTCGTGAGGGACCTCGTCGGCACCGACAACCGGTTCACCACCGACGAGATCCAGGAGAACCTGCGCGGCAAGATCGGGCTGCGCATCAAGGAAGTGATGCCCGAGCTGGGCATCCCCATCATCGAGCTCGAGGCCAAGGTGACCGACATGGGCGCGCGCCTGCGCGATCGCCTCTCGCCCGAGTTCGAGGGCATGGGCATCGAGCTGGTGGAGGTCCAGGTCCAGGACATCGGCCTTCCCGAGGAGGTGGAGAAGGCGATCGACAAGCGCGGCGCCATGGCCGCCATCGGCAACCTGCAGGCCTACACGCAGTACGAGACCGCCTCGGCGATACGCGATGCGGCCAACAACCCCGGCGGGGTCGCCGGGGCCGCCGTGGGCATCGGCGCCGGGGTCGCGATGGGCGCGCAAATGATGAACGCCATGGGGGGCAATGCCGCTGCGGCCCCGCTCGGCGGTGCCGGTGCCGCCCCGCCGCCGATTCCGGGCGCGGTCGCATTCCACGTGGCCGTGAACGGACAGCAGGTGGGGCCGTTCGACCTCGCCGTGCTGCAGCAGCAGGCGGCGAGCGGCAGCCTGACCCGCGCGTCGCTGGTCTGGAAGGCCGGCATGGCCCAGTGGGCCAAGGCCGGCGACGTGCCGGAGCTGGCGCCCCTCTTCGCGAACGTGCCGCCCCCGGTGCCGCCCGCCTCGTAGTCGATGGAACAGGCCGACCTCCAGCCGACCCGCCCCGAGAACGCGTTCGTCAAGACCTTCCCCTGCACGGGGTGCGGGGCGAAGCTCTCCTTCGCGCCGGGCACGCGCACCCTCAAGTGCGAGTACTGCGGCACCTCGAACGAGATCGCGCGGGACGACTCGCGCGTCGAGGAGCTCGACTTCCAGACCTACCTGAAGGCCCTCGAGGGCAAGATGGAGGTGCAGGAGGTCGAGGAGGTGAAGTGCGACAAATGCGGCGCCGAGCAGACGCTGGCGGGCAGCCTCTTCGCGGGCCATTGCACCTTCTGCGGCGCCGCCATCGTCTCGAAGAGCTACGCGAGCCGGCGCATCAAGCCCAAGGCGATCGTGCCCTTCCAGGTGAACAAGGCGCGCGCGGCCGACAGCTTCCGCCGCTGGATCCGCGGCCAGTGGCTCGCGCCGGGCGACCTGAAGAAATACGCGCAGAGCGACGCGGGGCTCTCGGGCGTGTACCTGCCCTACTGGACCTACGACTGCAACACCGCGAGCGACTACGCGGGCGAGCGCGGCGACGACTACTACACGACGGAGACCTACACGACCCAGGATTCGTCGGGAAGGTCCAGCACGCAGACGCGGCGCGTGAAGCACACGCGCTGGACGCCGGCCTCGGGCCACGTCGAGAAGTTCCACGACGACGTGCTGGTGATGGCCTCGAAGACGCTACCCCAGGGCATCACGGATTCGGTGATGCGCTTCAACCTCAAGGGGCTCGTGCCCTACCAGCCGGAATTCGTGAGCGGCTTCCAGGCCGAGGCCTACCAGGTGACGCTGCGGGATGGCTTCCCCATCGCCAAGCAATACATCGACGAGGCCATCGCCGCGCTCATCCGCCGCGACATCGGCGGCGACCAGCAGCGCATCCACTCGGTGTCCACGCGCTACGCCGACGTGAAGTTCAAGCACGTGCTGCTGCCGGCGTGGGTATCGGCCTACCGGTATCGCGACAAGGTCTACCGCTTCCTCATCAACGGGCAGACGGGCGAGGTCTCGGGCGAGAGCCCGAAGTCGTGGTGGAAGATCGCCCTGCTCGTGGTCGGCGTCCTCGTCGTGCTCTTCATGATCCTGCTGGCAGGCGGGAAGGGATAGCAGCGAAATGGGGCCAGGTTGCCTTGCACGCTTCTTGTGCAAGGCAACCTGGCCCCATTTCGCCTTTTCGGGAATCAGCCGACCTGCTTGAGCATGGTCGCGCCGTCGGAGACCTCGAACTTGCCCGGGCCCTCGACGTTGAGCGACTTCACGACGCCGTCGACCACGTACATCGAGAAGCGGTTGCAGCGCACGCCGAGGCCGCGCGCCGTGAGGTCCAGCTCGAGCCCCAGCTTCTTCGTGTAGTCGGCGCTGCCGTCGGCCATGAAGCGGATCTTGCCGCCGGCCTTCTGGTCGCGCGCCCAGGCGCCCATCACGAAGGCGTCGTTCACCGCGAAGCACCAGATCTCGTCGACGCCCTTGGCCTTGAGCGCCCCGTGGTTGTCGAGGTAGCTCGGCACGTGCTTGGCGGAGCAGGTGGGCGTGAAGGCGCCGGGCAGGCCGAAGATCGCGATCTTCTTACCCTTCACGAGGTCCTCTACCTTGAAGGTGTTGGGGCCGAGCGTGCAGCCGCCGCCCTCGACCTCGATGAACTCGCTGATCGTGCCCTCGGGCAGGCGGTCGCCGACTTTGATGGTCATGTTCGATGTTCCTCTCTTCGTTGTGGGAGTTGCGACGAAATCCTCAGTGCGCCCGGCGGAATGCCGCGAGCGCGAGCCCGGCGCCGACGAAGGCGCCGCCCAGGATGCGGTTGACCCAGCGCAGGTGCGACGGGTCCTTCATGACGGCGAGCACGCGCGCCGCGAGCCCGATGTAGCCCGCCATGACGAACATGTCGACCACGAGGGTCGTGAGGCCCAGGATGGCGTACTGCACGAACTGCGGCCGCGCGACGTCGATGAACTGCGGCAGCACGGCGACATAGAAGATGATGCCCTTGGGGTTCGTGATGTTCACCAGGAACCCCTTGGTGAACACCTCCCGGGAGTTCCTGCCCCTCGGCGCGTCGGCCCGGGCGTCGAAGTGGTGCGGCTCCGAGCGCCACGTCACGAATCCGAGCCAGACGAGGTAGGCCACGCCGCCCCACTTCACCGCGTTGAAGAGGTTCTCGGAGGCGAGCAGGATCGCGCCCAGCCCCACCGACACGAAGATCATCAGCGTGAAGTTGGCGACCTGCATGCCCACGGCGTTCCACATGCCTCGTCGAAAGCCATGGTTCAGCCCCGCCGCGAGGCTCGAGAACACCCCCGGCCCGGGCGAGACCGACAGGATGATCGTGGCGAGGAGGTAGGTGAGCCAGACGGAGAGGTCCACTAGCGGCCCTTTTCGATCGCGTTCCGGGCGATGCGGTCCACCAGCCCGGGCGCGACGAGTTTGAGAAACATTCCCATTTTACCGCGAAAGGTCATGATCACCTCGCGCCGTCTCGTCTCCATGGCCTCGAGGCAGATGCGGGCGCATTCCTCCACGCCCATCACCTCGCCCTCCTTCACGGGGCTCACCTCGATGGGCTTGCCGTCGGGGCCGGTGGCGTTCTCCCGGATGCCGGTGGAGACGAAGCCGGGGTAGACCATGACGACGCTCACGCCCGCGTCCGCCAGCTCGATGCGCAGCGAGTCGAAGAAGCCGCGCATGGCGTGCTTGGACGCGGCGTAGCCGGAGCGCGTCGGCACGCCCACCAGCGCGGTGAGGCTCGCGATCCCGACGAGGCGGCCCCGCGAGGCCTTCAGGTGGGGCAGGGCGTGGTGCGTGCAGTACACGGCGCCCATGTAGTTCACCTGCATGATGCGCGCGAGGATGGACATGTCGGCGATGTCCTCGAAGCGCGCCCACATCGTGGCTCCGGCGTTGTTCACGAGCGTGTCGATGCGCCCGAAGGCGGCCACGGCGCGCTCGACCATGCGGCGGCAATCCTCCTCCTTCGCCACGTCGGTCACGATCACCTCGACGCGCGCGCCCCTCGCCACGCATTCGGCGGCCACCGACTCCAGCGCCTCGCGGTCGCGCGCCGCGAGCGCGAGCCACGCGCCCCGCGACGCGAGCTGCCGCGCGAGCTCCGCCCCGATCCCCTTCGATGCGCCCGTGACGACGACGACGTTGTCCTTCCAGGTCATTTTTCCGTCTCCGGGTCCGGTATGTGGTTGAACGCGATGTGCATCCCGCCGCGGTCCCTCGCCTTGTGCGCGCTGGCGAAGTAGACGGCCTGCCGGCCGAAGCGCGCGTTCAGCCGGTCCAGCGTCTCGTAGAGGCTCTTCGACTTCGACTCGCCCGCGAAGAGGGAGCCGGTGTGGCCCGCCTCCGGCACGAGGTCCCCGAAGGCCATCCCGACCTGCAATATCGTGCGGCGGTCCTTCGGCCGCCCGGCCCAGAGCTTGTCCAGCGCGTGCAGGAACGTCATGGTGTCCTGGGTGTCGACGAGCCGCATGTCGGCGTCCCACCGCGACCCGTCGAGGTACTTCACCGCGAGGGATAGCCGGGATGCGTAGTACCCCGCCTTGCGCAGCCGCATGGCGGCCCTCTGAGTGAGGCGGTTGATGACCGCGAACGCGTCCTCGGCATTGCGCTTCTCCGGCGCGAGCACGCTCGAGTGGGAGATCGAGTGCGTGTCGGTGTCCCGGCCCGCGACCTCCTCGCCGCGGAGGCGGTCGTACATCACCTCCCCGCCGACGCCGCCCCACACGGCGCGAAGCTCCTCGCGCGTGCGCCGGCAGAGGTCCTCCACCGTGCGGATGCCGTGGCCCGCGAGCCGCTTCTCCATCTGCCTGCCGATGCCGGAGAGGTCGCGCACGCCCAGGCCGAAGAGGCGCTGCGGCAGCTCGCGCTTCTCGATGAGCACGAGGCCGTCGGGCTTCATCATGTCCGAGGCGGTCTTGGCGATGAACGTGTTGGGCCCGATGCCGATGGAGGTGCGAAGGCACTCGCCAACCCGCTCGCGCAGCACGTCCTTCACCTTCCTCGCGAGCCCGAGGGCGCGTTCCGGCTCGCGCCAGCGACCCGTGAGCTCGCAGTCCATCTCGTCGATCGACAGGACCTGGCGCACCGGGACGACGGTGTCGACGGCGGCCACGGCGCGGTGGTGGAAGTCGATGTAGAGCGCATGGCGCGCGATCACCAGCTCGATGCCCGGGCAGAGCTTCTTCGCGTCGCCCACCTTCGTGCCCGTCTTCACGCCGAAGGTCTTGGCCTCGATGCTCGCGGCGATGCAGACGGTGGTGTCGGCCATCATCGGCACCACGCCGACGGGCCGGCCGCGAAGCCTCGGCTCGACCTGCTGCTCGACGGAGGCGAAGTAGGAGTTGAAGTCGACGAGGAGGGAGCGAAGCGTCACGGCGTCGCGCGGGGCCGCGGCCCCGGCCTAGAGGTTGGTGGCCTCGACGAAGGCGCGGACGACGGCCTCCAGCCCCGACGCGTCCTCGTCGTCGAAGCGGGCGAGGCGCGGGCTGTCGAGGTCCAGGACGCCCAGCAGCCGTTCCCCCTCGAGCACGGGCACCACGATCTCGCTTTCCGAGGCGCCGTCGCACGCGATGTGGCCCGGGAACGCGTGGACGTCGGGGACGACGACGGTGCGCCGGACGGCCGCCGCGGTGCCGCACACGCCCTTGCCCAGCGCGATCCGCACGCAGGCGGGCTTGCCCTGGAAGGGGCCCAGCACCAGGCCCCCGTCCTTGAGCCAGTAGAACCCGGCCCAGTTGAGGTCCGGCAGGGCGTGGAAGAGGAGGGAAGCGAGATTGGCGGCGTTGGCGGTGGCGTCGCGCTCGCCCTCGAGGAGCGCCTTGGCCTGGGCGAGGAGGCTTGCATAGGCGTCCGCCTTGGCGGCGCGGGCGACGGGAGCGGGAGCGGCGAACATGGCGGCGAAACGGGGTGCGAGGGCGTTAGGTTACCACCCGGCGCCGGGCCAGGCCGGCAGGGTTACGGCTCGTTGCAGGCGGGCCGGCGGGGGGCCCCGGTTGGCTATAATCCGCCCTCCTTCGCCCGGGGATTCCCCCACCCAGATGAAAGCCCTCGCCACCCTATTCGCCATGGCCATCGCCCCCGCCGCTTCCGCCGCCGAACTGCCGCCGCCGCCCGTGGCGGCGAAGGTCCCCGTCACGATCACGAAATTCGGCGACAAGCGCGTCGACGACTACTTCTGGCTGCGCGAGAAGGAGAACCCGGAGGTGCTCGCGTACCTGAAGGCGGAGAACGCCTACACCGAGGCCGCCACGAAGCACCTCGAGGGCTTCCGCGAGAAGCTCTACAAGGAGATGCTCTCGCGCATCAAGGAGACGGACGAGAGCGTCCCCTACCTGTACAAGGGCTGGTGGTACTACATGCGCGAGGTGGAGGGCCTGCAGTACCCGATCTACTGCCGCCGCAAGGGGTCGATGGAGGCGCCCGAGGAGGTGATGCTCGACGTGAACGAGCTCGCCAAGGGCAAGGCCTACACCGGCGTCGACTTCTTCGACGTGAGCCCGGACGGGGCCTACCTTGCCTACGCCGCGGACTTCACCGGCTACCGCGAGTACACCGTGTACGTGAAGGACCTGCGCACGGGCGAGCTCCTCGCGGACCGCCTGGAACGCGCCGATTCGATCGCGTGGGCGGCGGACGGCCGCACGCTCTTCTACACGCAGCAGAACGCCGCCAAGCGCCCGGACCGCGTCTTCCGCCACCGGCTGGGCCAGGCCAAGGACGCGCTCGTTTGGGAGGAGAAGGACGAGCTCTTCAACCTCGGCGTGGGCACGACGAGGAGCGGGGAGTGGGTCGTGGCGACGTCGGCCTCGAAGGACACCTCGGAGGTGCGCGTGATCCCCGCGGTCCAGCCCGAGGCGCCGGCGCGGCTCGTGGCGAAGCGAAGGACCGGGCACGAGTACTACGTCGACCACCACGGCGCCGAGTTCTGGATCCGCACCAACGACAAGGGGCGGAACTTCCGCCTCGTGCGGGCGCCGCTCGCCGATCCCGCGCCGCGCAACTGGAAGCAGGTCCTGCCCCACCGAAAGGCGGTGATGCTCGAGGACTTCGACCTCTTCATGGGCTTCTGGGTGGCCAAGGAGCGCGACGACGGGGTGCTCAAGCTTCGCGTCACCGACTTCGCCACGGGGAGCCACCACTACATCGACATGCCGGAGGCGGTGTACTCCACGGGGCCGGGCACCAACGCCGAGTTCGACACGGCCCTCTTCCGCTTCGTCTACCAGAGCTACGTGACGCCCCGGACCACGTACGACTACGACGTGGCGAAGCGCAGCCGCACGCTCCTCAAGCAGCAGCCCGTGCTGGGCGGGTACAAGCCCGAGGAGTACGAGTCGGCGATGCTCATGGCCACGGCGAAGGACGGCACGAAGGTGCCCGTTTCGCTGGTGTGGAAGAAGTCGCTTCGCACCGGCGGGCCGCAGCCGCTGCTGCTCTACGGCTACGGCGCCTACGGCCACCCGATGGACGTGAACTTCCGCTCGTCGCGCCTTTCCCTGCTCGACCGCGGGATGGTCTTCGCCATCGCCCACATCCGCGGCGGCGGCGACCGCGGGCGCGTGTGGTACGACGAAGGCAAGCTCGCGAAGAAGATGAACACCTTCACCGACTTCATCGCGGCCGCCGAGCACCTCGTCGCGGCCGGATGGACGGCGCCCGACCGCCTGGTGATCCAGGGCGGCAGCGCGGGCGGGCTCCTCGTGGGCGCGGTGACGAACCTCCGGCCGGACCTCTTCCGGGCCGTGGTGAGCGAGGTGCCCTTCGTGGACGTCGTGAACACGATGCTGGACGCGACGCTCCCGCTCACGACGCAGGAATACATCGAGTGGGGCAACCCCAACAGGGAGAAGGACTACAAGGTCATCCGCGCCTACTCGCCGTACGACAACCTGGCCGCGAAGGGCTACCCCGCGATCCTCGTCGAGGCCTCCCTCAACGACAGCCAGGTGCCCTACTGGGAGGCGGCGAAGTACGTCGCGAAGCTGCGCACCCTCAAGACCGACTCCAACGTGCTGCTCCTCAAGACCATCCTGGAGGCGGGGCACGGCGGCGCCTCCGGCCGCTACGACTCCCTGAAGGAACTCGCCTTCACCTACTCGTTCGTGCTCGACCAGCTCGGGCTGGCGCGTTGACCACCCTCCAGCTCTTCGCGGCCTGCGTGGCGATCTGGGGCTCGACCTGGATCGCGATCACCTTCCAGCTGGGGACGGTGGCGCCCGAGATGAGCGTCTTCTACCGGTTCCTGCTGGCCTCGGCGATGCTGTTCGCCTGGTGCCTGGCGCGCGGCCTTCCGCTTCGCTTCCCGCGCCGCGAGCACCTGTGGATCGCGTTCCAGGGCGTCCTCATGTTCAGCGTGAGCTACGTGGCCGTGTACTACGCGGAGCAGTACGTGGTCTCGGGCCTGGTGGCGGTCGGCTACTCCGCGAGCCCCTTCCTCAACATGGTCGGGATGCGGGTCTTCTACCGCTCGCCGATGACGCTGCGCGTGGGGGCGGGGGCGGCGCTCGGCATCGTGGGCATCGTGCTCGTGTTCTGGCCGGAGTTCTCCCACCTTCGCGCCGACCGCAACGTCGCCCTGGGCGCGTTCTTCACGATGGCGGCGGTGATCCTGTCGGTGTTCTCGAACATGGTGGCGCACCGCAACCACGAGGCCGGCCACCCGGTCTGGCAGACCATGGCCTGGGGGATGCTCTACGGGGCCCTCTTCACGCTGGCGATCGCGCTGGCGCTGGGGCGGCCGCTCGCCTTCGAGGCGACCCCGGCCTACGTGCTGTCGCTCCTCTACCTCACCGTCTTCGGCTCCATCCTCGCCTTCGGCAGCTTCCTCACGCTCATGGGCCGCGTGGGTGCGGCCCGCGCCGGCTACATCGGCGTGATGGTGCCCATCGTGGCGCTGGCGGTGTCGTCGATGTTCGAGGGCTACCGGTGGGAGCTGCTCGCGCTCGCGGGCGTGGCGATCTCGGTCGCCGGCAACGTGATCATCCTCCGGCGCGGGGCCTGAGAAGGGCCCTCAGGGGCCGCGCTTCCCGCGGAAGCGCTCCAGCTGGGCCGCGGCCTGGCGGCGCACCATCCACTTCACCGGGGCGAACCATCCCAGGAGGGTGCCGAGAGGCCCCAGCGCCTGCGACGACCACCGCCAGAAGGAGAAGCGGTCGTAGTGGCGAACGATGCGGCCGTCGCGGAAGGCGAACATCGCGGAGATCCGGTTGACGACCTTCCGGCCCGTCCTGCCGAACGTGTAGGTCGCCGTCCAGCGCGCCTTTCCCCCCTCGCCGTCGGCGCTCGCCTCCTGCAGGCGGATCTCGAGGTCGGTGGCCCGCGAGACGAGCATCCGCCACATGTCGCGCGCCTCCTCGCCGTGGAGCTTCGGGAACGCGGGGTCGGAGAAGAACACGTCGTCGTGGTAGCAGCGGGCCATCGCTTCGGCGTCGCGGCGGGCGAAGGCGGCGTAGAAGTCGCGGATGACGGTTTCGTGCGGATGCATGGCGGCGCGCCTCTCTTGACGGCGGTCAAGCCTTGACCCGAGTCAAGGCTCCGCATTTTGGGGCGTTCCTATACTCCGGGCAACCGTCGGGGACAGGTTTCACGGACGGTTCCCGGAAGACCGTCCCCTGAAACCTGTCCCCAAATCGAGGAGACCGACCATGCTGTCCGACATCGAGATCGCCCAGAAGTCGAAGATGAAGCCCATCGGCGAGATCGCCGCCAAGCTGGGCATCCCCGACACGGCCATCGAGCCCTTCGGCCGCACCAAGGCCAAGATCTCGCTCGAGTACATCGACACGCTCAAGAAGAAGCCCGACGGCAAGCTCATCCTCGTCACCGCCATCAGCCCCACGCCCGCCGGCGAGGGCAAGACCACGACGACGGTGGGCTTGGGCGACGCGCTGAACCACATCGGCAAGAAGGCCGTCATCTGCCTGCGCGAGCCCTCGCTGGGCCCGGTGTTCGGCATGAAGGGCGGCGCCGCGGGCGGCGGCTACGCGCAGGTGGTCCCGATGGAGGACATCAACCTCCACTTCACGGGCGACTTCAACGCCATCGCGCTGGCCAACAACCTGCTGGCGGCGATGATCGACAACCACATCAACCACGGCAACGAACTGGGCTTCGACGTGCGCCGCATCGCGTGGAAGCGCGTGATGGACATGAACGACCGTGCCCTGCGCCAGATCACCGTCTCGCTGGGCGGCCCGGCCAACGGCTTCCCGCGCGAAGACGGCTTCGACATCGTGGTGGCCTCCGAGGTCATGGCGATCTTCTGCCTCGCCACGAGCGTGAAGGACCTCAAGGAGCGCCTGGGCAACATCGTCTGCGGCTACACGAGGGACCAGAAGCCCATCCTGGCCCGCGACCTCAAGTGCCACGGCGCCATGACGGCGCTCCTGAAGGACGCACTCGCGCCCAACCTCGTCCAGACGCTCGAGCATTCCCCCGCGTTTATCCACGGCGGCCCCTTCGCCAACATCGCCCACGGCTGCAACTCGGTGCTCGCCACCAAGACCGCCCTCAAGCTCGGCGACTACGTGGTGACGGAGGCGGGCTTCGGCGCCGACCTGGGCGCCGAGAAGTTCATCGACATCAAGTGCCGCAAGGCGGGCCTCCGCCCCTCGGCCGTCGTGCTGGTCGCGACGATCCGGGCGCTCAAGTTCCACGGCGGCGTGGACGTGAAGGAACTGGGCAAGCCCAACCTCGCCGCGCTCGAGAAGGGCATCGCCAACATCGAACGGCACGTGAACAACATCCGCAACAACTACGGCCTGCCGTGCGTGGTGTCGATCAACCACCGCACCGAGGACACGGACGCCGAGGTGAAGCTCCTCATGGACAAGCTGGCCCACCACGGCGCCAAGGTGATCCTCGCGCGCCACTGGGCCGACGGCGGCAAGGGGGCGGCGGACGTCGCCCGCGAGGTGGTGAAGATGTGCGAGCAGCCCAACGACTTCAAGTACGTCTACGAGGAGGGCGACGCCCTCTGGGACAAGATGAAGGCCATCGCCACGAAGATCTACGGCGCCTCCGACATCACCGCCGATTCCAAGGTCCGCGCGCAGATCAAGCGCCTGCAGGAATCCGGCTACGGCCACTACCCGGTCTGCGTGGCGAAGACGCAGTACTCCTTCTCGACGGACCCGCAGCTGCGCGGGGCGCCGTCGGGTCACGTGGTCAACGTGCGCGAGGTGCGGCTGGCCGCGGGCGCCGAGTTCATCGTCATGATCTGCGGCGACATCATGACCATGCCGGGGCTGCCCAAGGTGCCCTCGGCCTGCGCCATCGACGTGAACGAGGACGGGAAGATCGTCGGGCTGTTCTAGGCGCCCCGCGCCCCGGGGGGGCCGCCCGGAAAAAAAGGGGGCATGGCCCCCTTTTTCCCTATAATCCCCCCATGGATTCCATCGGGAAATACCAGATCGTCCGGGAGCTTGGCAAGGGCGCGACCGGCAAGGTCTACCTCGCCAACGACCCGTTCGGCAAGCGCCAGGTCGCCATCAAGGTGGCCTATCCCGACGCACTCAAGAACAGCGAGGAGGGCGCGTTCTACAAGAACATGTTCCTCAACGAGGCGTCCCTCGCCGGCAAGCTCCACCATCCCCACATCGTCCAGATCTACGACGCCGTCGTGGAGGACGAGTTCAGCTACATCGTGATGGAGTTCGTGGAGGGCGGCACGCTCGAGAAGTTCTGCGATCCCGGGGCGCTCCTCGACCCCGCGGAGGTGGCCGAGATCATCTTCAAGTGCGTCCGCGCCCTCGCCTTCGCGAGCAAGCTCGGCCTCACGCACCGCGACATCAAGCCCGGAAACATCCTCCACGTCGACGGGACGGACATCAAGATCGCCGACTTCGGCGCGGCCATCAACAAGGTCTCCGACCGCACGATGATCAACAACGTGGGCTCGCCCGCCTACATGGCGCCCGAGCTCATCACGGGCAGCGCCCAGGGCTCGGCGTCCACCGACATCTACGCCCTGGGCGTCGTGATGTATTACCTGCTCGCCGGGCGCCTGCCGTTCTCGGGCGCCAACACGATGAGCGTGATCTACCAGATCGTGAACACGGAGCCCGAGACGCCCAGCACGCACCGCCAGGGGCTGCTGCCGGACCTGGACGCGATCACGCTGAAGGCCATGGCCAAGGACCCCGCCAAGCGCTACGCGTCGTGGGAGGAGTTCGGCCAGGCCCTGGCCGAGGTGTGGAAGAAGCTGCATGCCGCGGGCGAGCGCGAGCAGTCCGACACCGAGCGCTTCAACCTCTGCCGCACGCTCTCGTTCTTCAAGGAATTCCCGGAAAACGAGCTCTGGGAGGTGCTGCGCATCTCGAAGTGGGCCAAATTCCCGCCCAATACCGCCCTCATCAAGGAGGGGGACCACGGGGACTCGTTCTTCATCCTCGCGGGCGGCTACGTGCGCGTGACGAGGGGCAAGCGCACGCTCAGCGTGCTGTCGGCGGGCGACTGCTTCGGCGAGATGTCCTACCTCGCGCACAAGGACGCGCCGCACCGCTCGGCGACGGTCACCACGACCTCCGATGCCATCATCGTGAAGATCCGCGCCGAGGACCTGCGCGCCTCGTCGCTCAGCTGCCGGCGCCTCTTCGACGAGCGCTTCCTCAATACGCTCGTGGAGCGCCTCGAGGCCGCCAACGAGCAGCTGGCCGTGATGTCCTGACGGGGCGCTAGCCCCCGAGCAGCCAGGCGGTCGCGAAGACCCCGACCATCGTGAAGGCGATGGCCAGCTTGGCGATGGAGCCGAGCAGCAGCCCGACCCACGTCCCCAGTCCCGCGCGCCCCGCGTGCCGCAGTTCCCGGCGGGCCGAAAGCTCGCCGGCGACGGCGCCGACGAACGGGCCCAGCAGGAGTCCCGGCAGGCCGAAGAAGATCCCCACGACCGCGCCGAGGGTGGCGCCGGCGATCGCCCTCGGGCTGGCCCCCATGCGCTTCGCGCCGAACGCCGATGCCATGAAGTCGGCCGCGACGGCGAGCGCGGTGAGGACCCCCAGGATGGCCACCGTCACGGCGCCCACGCGCTGGAACCCGTCGGCCCACGCGGCGAGGAGGAGCCCGCCGAAGACGAAGGCCACGCCGGGCAGCACGGGCAGCACGGTGCCGGCGATGCCGACGATCACCAGGAGTGCCGCGAACAACTGGAAGACGAGGGGATCCATGGCGGGCGCAGGGGGCGTTGTCGGGGGCCGGGAGCAAGGCTCGACGCCCATGCTATCGTATGAAAGCTCTCCCTTCCCGCCATGAACGCCTCTCCCCAACCCCCAGGTCTTCCGGAGCGCCGGGCCGCGGTGTCGGCAGCGCTCGGCCAGCGGCTCCCCGCGCACGCCGTCCTCACCGCGCGCGAGGACCTCATGCCCTACGAGTGCGACGGGCTCTCCGCGTATCGCCAGACGCCGCTGGTGGCGGCCCTGCCCGGGACCGTCGCGGAGGCGGCCGAGGTGCTTCGCGTGGCCCGCGAGTTGGGCGTGCCGGTGGTCGCGCGCGGCTCGGGCACGGGGCTGTCGGGCGGGGCGCTGCCGCTGGCCGACGGCATCCTGCTGTCGCTGGGCAAGTTCAATCGCATCCTCGCGGTCGACCCGCTGGCGCGCGTGGCGAGGGCCCAGCCCGGCGTGAGGAACGCGCAGATCACCGAGGCCGTCGCGCCGCACGGCCTGTACTACGCGCCGGATCCCTCCAGCCAGATCGCCTGCTCCATCGGCGGCAACGTCGCGGAGAACTCCGGCGGCGTGCACTGCCTCAAGTACGGCCTCACCGTCCACAACATCCAGAAGGTGAGCGCCCTCACCATCGAGGGCGACGAGGTGGAGTTCGGCTCCGATGCGCTCGATGCGCCGGGCTACGACCTCCTCGCGCTCGCCACCGGCTCGGAGGGGCTCCTCGCCCTCATCACCGAAGTGACGGTGAAGCTGCTGCCGAAGCCGCAGGCGGCGCAGGTCGTCATGGCCTCGTTCGCGAGCGTGGAGGCGGCGGGCGAGGCGGTGGCGGCCGTCATCGGCGCGGGGATCGTGCCGGCCGGCCTCGAGATGATGGACAAGCTCGCCACCGCGGCCGTCGAGGACTACGTCCACGCGGGCTACGACCTCGAGGCCGAGGCGATCCTGCTGTGCGAGTCCGACGGCACGCCGGAGGAGGTGGCCGAGGAGATCGCCAAGATCACCGACGTGATGCGGCGGGCCGGCTGCACCGCCTTCGCGGTGTCGAAGAGCGAGTCCGAGCGTCTCAAGTTCTGGTCCGGGCGCAAGGCGGCGTTCCCGGCCGTGGGCCGCATCTCGCCCGACTACTACTGCATCGACGGTTCCATTCCGCGCGGGGCGCTCTCGAAGGTGCTGCGGCGCATCGAGGAGGCCTCGAAGCGCTACGGCCTTCGCTGCGCCAACGTGTTCCACGCCGGCGACGGCAACCTCCACCCGCTCATCCTCTACGACGCCAACGTCCCCGGCGAGTTCGAGAAGACGGAGGAGTTCGCGGGCGAGATCCTCGAGCTCTCCATCGAGGTGGGCGGCACCATCACGGGCGAGCACGGCGTCGGCGTCGAGAAGATCAAGCAGATGTGCATCCAGTTCCGGCCTGCGGAGCTGGCGCAGTTCCACGCCGTCAAGGCCGCCTTCGACCCGCAGGGATTGCTGAACCCCGGCAAGGGGGTGCCCACGCTCAACCGCTGCGCCGACTACGGCGCCATGCGCGTGCACCGCGGCCAGCTTCCGCACCCGGACCTGCCGAGGTTCTGATGTCCCCGGCCCCGTCGGCTGCCACTCG
>JBBIJT010000022.1:0-32539 GCA_037445795.1 Betaproteobacteria bacterium
GAGCCCCATGCTCGGCTCGTCGAGCAGCAGCAGCCGCGGCCGGCTCATGAGGGCGCGGCCGATCGCGAGCATCTGCTGCTCGCCTCCCGACATCGTGCCGGCCGTCTGGCGCCGGCGCTCCTTGAGGCGCGGGAAGAGCGTGAACACGCGCTCCTCGTCGGCCGCGATGCCCTCGCGGTCGCGGCGCGTGTAGGCGCCCATCGCGAGGTTCTCCTCGATGGTGAGCTGGGGGAAGACGCCGCGGCCCTCGGGGACGAGGGCGATGCCCATCCTCGCGATCTCGTGCGGCTTTCGCCCGGCGATGTCCTCGCTGCCGTAGAGGATGCGCCCGGCCGCGTGGGCGAGGCCGGTGATGGCGCGAAGCGTCGTGGTCTTCCCCGCCCCGTTGGCCCCGATGAGGCAAACGAGCTCGCCCTGCTCGACGACGAGGTCGATGCCCTTCACGGCGCGGATGCCGCCGTAGTGGACCTCGACCTTCTCCAGGGCTAGCAGGGGCATTTGTGGCTCACGGATGGGCGGTCATCGGCGTTTCCAAAGCCTTTCGCTCGCATCACTCGGAGGCGACTGCGTCATGGTGCTGCGCGCCCAGGTACGCCTCGACGACCTTGGGGTCGCGGCGCACGTCGGCGGGCAGGCCCTCGGCGATGCGCCGGCCGTAGTCGAGGACGAGCACGCGGTCGCACAGGCCCATCACCAGCCGCATGTCGTGCTCGATGAGGAGGATCGTCACGCCGTCGGCCCGGATCGACTCGAGGAGCCGCCGCAGGTCCTGTTTCTCGGTCGCGTTCATGCCGGCCGCCGGCTCGTCGAGGGCGAGGAGGCGCGGGTCGGTGGCGAGCGCGCGGGCGATCTCGAGCCGGCGCTGGTCGCCGTAGGAGAGGTGCCGCGCCAGCTCGTTGCCGCGCGGGCCGATGCCCACGTAGTCGAGCAGCTCGCGGGCGCGCCGCACGATCGAGGCCTCCTCGGCGCGGGTTCCTCGGTCGCGCACGATGGCGCCCAGGACGCCCGCCTTCGTGCGCACGTGGCGGCCGATCATCACGTTCTCCAGGGCGGAGAGGTTGGCGAAGAGGCGGATGTTCTGGAACGTGCGCGCGATGCCGAGCGCGGCGATGCGGTCGGGGGTGGCGTCGACGAGCGCCCGCCCCTCGAAGCGGAAGTGCCCCTCGTCGTGCCGGTAGAGCCCCGTGAGGACGTTGAACAGCGTGGTCTTGCCGGCGCCGTTGGGCCCGATGAGGCCGTAGATCTGCCCCTTCGCGATGGCGAAGCTCACCCCGGAGAGCGCGACGAGCCCGCCGAAGCGCTTGGTGACGCCCTCGATCGCGAGGAGCGGCGCGTCAGCCGCCGTCATCGTCGCGCCCCGTCGAGAGCTCCCGCTTCCTCACCGCCGAAGGCAGGAGGCCCGCGGGCCGGAACAGCATCATCACCACCATCGCCAGCCCGAAGAGGAGCATGCGGATCACCTCGGGGTCGATGAGCGAGCGGCCGAAGAGCCACTGCTGCGCCGGCGTCACGGTGTAGCGCAGGATCTCCGGGACGAAGGAGAGCAGCACCGCGCCCAGCACCACGCCCCAGATGTTGCCCATGCCGCCCAGCACGACCATCGAGAGCACCATGACGCTCTCGGTGAGGATGAAGCTCTCCGGGCTGATGAAGCCCTGGATCGCGGAGAACATGCCCCCGGCGATGCCGCCGAAGGAGGCGCCCATCGCGAAGGCGAGGAGCTTCATGCGCGTGGTGTTGATCCCCATGGAGCGCGCGGCCATCTCGTCCTCGCGGATCGCCTCCCACGCGCGGCCGATGCGGGAATCCTGCAGCCTCAGGTTCACCACGATCACCACCACCAGGACGGCGAGGAGGAAGTAGTAGTACTTGACCGCCTCGCTCGCGACGAGGGGCCCGACCGTCGTCGCCGTCCCGAAGTCGATGCCGAGGAAGCGCACCGGGTCGATGGTGGCGATGCCCTTGGGCCCGTTGGTGAGGTTGAAGGGCTCGGAGAGGTTGTTGAGGAAGATGCGGATGATCTCGCCGAAGCCGAGCGTGACGATGGCGAGGTAGTCGCCCCGGAGCTTGAGCGTGGGGGTGCCCAGGATGACCCCGAAGGTGCATGCGACGGCCGCGCCGATCGGCAGGATCGCCCACCACGGCAGGTGCAGCCCGAAGTGGGGCGAGGCGAGGAGCGCGTAGACGTAGGCGCCGACGGCATAGAAGGCGATATAGCCGAGGTCCAGCAGGCCCGCGAAGCCGACCACGATGTTCAGTCCCAGCGAGAGCAGCACGAAGAGGATCGCGAGGTTCGTGATGCGCACCCACGCCGTGCCCGCCATCGCGAGGGCGAAGGGCAGCGCGAGGAGCGCGATCGCGACCAGCGCCACTCCCGCCCACTTGAGGCGGGGGTCCGCGCGAAGGCCCGAGGGCAGTTCCATCGTCAGGCCCGGTCGCCGACGCGCTCGCCCAGCAGCCCCGAGGGCCGGAAGACGAGCACGAGGATGAGGACGATGAACGCGTACACGTCCTTGTAGTTGGAGCCGAAGAGGCTCGACTCGGGGCTCGCCGCGCAGACGTCAGCGAAGCCCGGCAGGAAGCGGTCGAGCGTGCACACGTTGGTGAAGTCGCCCACGTAGCCCGCGCCCAGCGACTCGATGAGGCCCATGAGGATGCCGCCGAGCACGGCGCCGGCCAGGTTGCCGATGCCACCGAGCACCGCCGCGCTGAAGGCCTTGAGGCCCAGGAGGAAGCCCATCTGGTAGTGCGCGATGCCGTAGTAGGTGCCGACCATGGCGCCGGCCACGGCGCCGAGCCCCGCGCCGATCACGAAGGTGGCGGAGATGACGCGGTTCACGTCGATGCCCATGAGGCCCGCGACCAGCGGGTTCTGCGAGGTGGCGCGCATCGCGATGCCCAGCCGCGTGCGGTAGACGAGCAGGAGGAGGCCCGCCATCATCGCGACGGACGTGGCGATGATCGCGAGCTGCACGTTCGAGATGGCCGCGCTCGTCTCGGAGGCGCCGAGGTGGTAGAGCTTGAGCTCGATGATCTGCGGGAAGGCGATGATGTTGCGGCTCCAGACGAGGAGCGCCAGGTGCTGCAGCACGATCGAGACGCCGATCGCGGTGATGAGCGGGGCGAGGCGGGGGGCGTTCCTGAGCGGCCGGTAGGCGGCCCGCTCGATCACGTAGCCCACGGCCATGCAGATGGGAACGGCCACCGCGATGCCGGCGCCCACGACGACGTAGGGCGGCAACCCCGAGGGGGCGAGCGCGACGATCACGGAGAAGGCGACCATGCAGCCGATCATCACCACCTCGCCGTGCGCGAAGTTGATGAGCTGCACGATGCCGTAGACCATCGTGTAGCCCAGCGCCACGACGGCGTACACGCTGCCGAGCGTGAGGCCGTTCACTACCTGCTGGAGGAAGGTGTCCAGGGAGCCGCTCCGGGTGTTCTCAGACGGATTCTACGAGAAGTCGCCCAAAAAAAACGGCACCGTCTCCGGTGCCGTCATCGAGGAAACCAGCGCTCTTACTTCTTCTTCTCGTCCTTCTTCGCTTCTTCCTTCTTGCCCTCGGCCGGCGCGGCGGCGGGGGCGGCGGGCGGCGTCGCGGGGGCGGCCGCCGGGGCGGGAGCGGCCGCGGCGGGCGCCGCGAACGGGGTCGACACGCCGTTCTTCACGATGGCCACCGGGGCGATCTTGCCGTCCTTGCCCATGCGGAAGATGGTCATCTCGGCGTCCTTGCGGTCGCCCTTGGCGTCGAACTCGACCTTGCCGGTCGCGCCCTGGAACGAGACGTTGAACATCTCGGGCGTGAACTTCGCGGGGTCGACCGAGTTGGCCTTCTTCATGGCCTCGACGATCGCCATGGCGCCGTCGTAGAAGTAGGGCGCGTACTGCTTGATCTCGCCGAACTTCGCCTTGAACGCGTCCTGGAACTCCTTGCTCGAGGCCACGGCCGGAAGCCCCGCCTGCGAGCAGGCGAACCCTTCCGAGGCGGCGCCGGCCAGCTTCGACATCTCGTCGGTGCAGGCGCCGTCGCCGAAGGCGAACACCGCCTTGATCCCGAGCTCGCGCGCCTGCTTGAGCATCGGGCCACCGGTGGCGTCCATGCCGCCGTGGAAGACGACGTCGGGATTCTTGGCCTTGATCTTGGTGAGGATGGCCTTGAAGTCGGTTTCCTTGTCCGTCGTGCGCTCGCGGCCCACGATCGCGACCTTGGCGCCCTTGAGGGCCTTCTCGACCTCGTTGGCGAGCCCCTCGCCGTAGGCGGTCTTGTCGTCGACGATGGCGACCTTCTTGCCCTTGAGCTCGCCGGCGATGTAGGCGGCGATGGCCGGGCCCTGCTGGTCGTCGCGGCCGACGGTGCGGAACACGGTCTTCAGCCCGCGCTCCGTGAGCGTCGGGTTGGTGGCCGAGCCCGAGATGACGGGGATGCCGGCCTTGTTGTAGATCTCGGAGGCGGGGATCGTCACGCCGGAATTCAGGTGGCCGACGACGGCGGCGACCTTGGCGTCGACGAGCTTCTGCGCGACCGTGGTGCCCGTCTTCGGGTCGGCCTGGTCGTCCTCGCTCACCATCTTGAAGGTGACGGGCTTGCCGTCGATGACGAGCTTCTTCGCGTTGGCGTGCTCGACGGCGAGGGCCACGCCGTTCTCGTCGTCCTTGCCGAGGTGCGCGATCGAGCCGGTGAGCGGGCCCGCGTGGGCGATGGTGACGGTGACGCCGGCCGGCGCCTCGACCTTCGGGGCGGGCTTGGGCTCTTCCTTGCCGCAGGCAGCAACGCCCAGCGCGATGGCGACGGCCAGGGCGAGCTTGGTGGGGTGGTTCATGGAGAAATCTCCTGGTGGATTGGGGGGAGGGGACCGGAAGCGGTTGAAGAGCGGAATTATAGGACCAAGCAAAACAAAAAAGCCGGCGCGGGGCCGGCTTTTCGTTGTAAGCGGGTGCTTACATCATTACTTGATGCTGAGGATCCACTTGACCAGCGTCTGGACATCCGCGTCCTTCACGTTGGCGTTGGGGGGCATCGGAACCTGGCCCCAGGTGCCCACGCCGCCCTTCTTGACCTTCTCGACCAGCATGGCTTCGGCCTTGGCATTGCCCTTGTACTTGGCGGCGACGTCCTTGTAGGCGGGGCCGACGAGCTTCTTGTCGACGGAGTGGCAGGCGGTGCAGGCCGACTTGGTGGCGAGCTCGAGGCTGGCCATGGCGGGGGCGGCAGCGAACGCGAGGCCGAGGGCGGCGATGATGAGACCGGACTTCTTCATTCAGGAATCTCCTTGAGCGGAACGGTTTGGTTGGGCGCGGAACCGTCGATTTTCGGGGCTTTCAGCGTTTCGCGCAATTGCCCCGGATGGGTTATGGGTGCAAGGCATGTAACGCCCTCGCACACCCAGGCGTTGACGGCCGGCCCCGCCGGCTTGGCGAGCGCAGGGGGTAACCGGGCGCCTTCCGGTATGAACAGCACCACGGCGGCGGGGAGGTACTCTCGCCGGAGGGCATCCCGCCAGGGGCCGAACCCTCCGGCCGGCCCGGTCACGATGACGGTCGTCGGCGGGCGCAGCGTCTCCTCGAGCGCGGCGAGGAGGCTCCCGAACCCGGCGGGGCTGCGCTCGAGGGGGGGCCAGAAGAGGGCGACGGCGCCCTCGGCGGCCGACTGGAATCGCGTCTCGCCGGACAGGAAGGCCAGGCGGTTCAGCGCCCACGCCGCCACGCCATTGCCCGAGGGCGTGGCGTTGTCGTGCCCGGGCTTGGGGCGCTGGATGAGCCGCTCGTGGTCGTGCGAGGTGAAGAAGAAGCCGCCGCCGGCCGCGTCGTGGAAGGATTCGAGGAGCGCGTCGCCCAGCGCCTCGGCCCACTCGAGGTCCTCCCCGCGGAAGTCGGCCTGCAGCATCTCGAGGAGGGCCGCCAGCAGGAACGCGTAGTCGTCGAGGTAGGCGTTGAGGTGCGTCCTGCCGTCCTTGTGGGTCGCGGACAATCGCCCGCCGTCCCACATCGTCCGGCGCACGAAACCCAGGGCGCGGCGCGCGGAGGCGAGCCAGTCGTCGCGCCCGAACACGCGCGCGGCGTGGGCCATCCCGCCGATCATTAGGGCGTTCCACGAGGTGAGGATCTTGTCGTCGCGGCCCGGCCGCGCGCGCCTGTCGCGGGCGGCCAGGAGCCTGGCGCGCGCCGAGGCCAGGCGGGCGGCGGCATCCGCCTCCGGAATGCCCAGGGATGCGGCGATGTCCGCGAGGGGCCGCGCGACCACGGGGTTCCACGCGCGCCCCTCGAAATTCGGCCCGCGGTCGAGGCCGTAGTGCGGGATCGCGATGGCCTTCTCCTCCGCGGAGAGCGCGGCGTGGAATTCCCCGCGCGTCCAGACGTAGAACCTCCCTTCCTCGCCTTCGCTGTCCGCATCGAGCGAGGAGTAGTAGCCGCCTTCCGGCGCCTGCATCTCGCGCATCACCCACGCGGCCGTCTCCCCGGCCGTGCGCGCGAAGAGGGGATCGCCCGTGAGGGCCCACGCGTCGGCGTACAGGCGCAGGAGCTGCCCGTTGTCGTAGAGCATCTTCTCGAAATGCGGGATGGCCCACTCGTCGTCGACGCTGTAGCGCGCGAAGCCGCCGCCCAGCTGGTCGAAGATGCCGCCCTCGGCCATCCGCGCGAGCGTGGCCGTGGCCATCGCGAGCGAGCGGGCGTCGCCCGTCCTCGCGTGGTGGCGAAGGCACGTCTCGATGGCGTCCGGGTGCGGGAACTTGGGCGCCCGCCCGAACCCGCCCCGGTCGCGATCGAAGGCGCTTTCGTGGAACGCGATGGCCTCGCGAAGCGGAGCGTCCGAGAAATCGGACGGGTGCACGCCCCCCCGCGGCTCCACGCGAGCGAGGGCCGCCACCAGCTCGCCGTTCTGCGCCTCGATGTCGCCGCGCCGCTCGTCGTAGTAGGCGCGCACGCGGCGCATGAGGTCGACGAACCCGGGCAGCCCGTAGCGCGGCTCCTTCGGGAAGTAGGTGCCCCCGAAGAAGGGCACCTGGTCGGGCGCGAGGAACATCGTGAGCGGCCAGCCCCCCGTGCGCCGCGTGAGCATCCGCTGGGCCAGCTGGTAGATCTGGTCGATGTCGGGGCGCTCCTCGCGGTCGACCTTCACGTTCACGAAGAGCTCGTTCATCACGCGCGCCACCTCCGCGTCCTCGAAGGACTCGTGGGCCATCACGTGGCACCAGTGGCAGGCGGAATAGCCGACGGAAAGCAGGATCGGCTTGCCCGATTCCCTCGCGACGCGAAGGGCTTCCTCGCCCCACGGGTACCAGTCGACGGGGTTGGCAGCGTGCTGCTGGAGGTAGGGGCTGGTTTCCTGCGCTAGGCGGTTGGGCATCGAGCGATGCTAACTCGGGGAGGGCGGGGCATCGGCGTTCATCGGCGTCAACCGCGTTACCCCGCCGGATGGCGGAAAGGCAGTCGCAGGAGCCCCAGCGCCAGCGCGCATCCAGCCAGGACGATGGCGCAGCCGGCGATCCGCCCGGGCGTGACGGGCTCGCCGAGGAGCAGCACGCCCCAGAGGATGCCGAACACCGGGATGAGCAGCGTCACCATCACCGCCCGCACGGGACCGAGGTCGCCGATGAGCCGGTAGTAGAGGATGAAGGCGAAGCCCGTGCTGAAGATGCCCAGCGCGAGGACCGAGATCCACGCGAGCGGCGGCACGGGCGCGGCCAGCGCGGCCCACGGCGTGAACGGCGCCAGCGCGCCTGCCGCGACGAGGCAACTCACCGCGGCGATGGCGCTGGAGGGCGCCTCCCTGAGGTGCACCTTGGTGAACACGCTCACCCAGCCGTAGCACGCGCACGCCGCCAGCGAATGGGCGCAGGCGAAGAGCTCCACCCCCGTCATCGGCTTCGGCGTCCAGCCCGCGAGGACCGCGATGCCCCCGATCGAAAGCGCGATGCCCGCGACCTTCTCGATGGTGAGCCGGTCGCGGATCCAGATGGCCGCGACGATGGCCGAGAAGATGGGCGAGGTCGCGTTGAGGATGGCGGCGGTCGAGGCGTCGATCGTCTTCACCGCCGTGCCGATGAGCCAGAAGGGCGCCGCCACGCCGACGAGGCCGATGACGGCGTAGCCGCGCCAGTGGCGCGCCATCCCGAACGGGCGCCGCGTGGCCACGATGAACGCGGCGAGCACCAGTCCCCCGGCGAGCGTGCGGCCCTCCACGACCCACTCCACGCCGACGTGGGGCACGGAGATGCGCATGAAGAGGTACGAGCCGCCCCAGAGGGCGGCCAGCGTCACCATGCGCAGGAGGTCGACGGAGCTCAAGCGGCCGCGCCCTCCAGCGCTCCCTCGAGCGAAAGCAGCGACTGCTTGCGCGCGAGACCGCCCGCGTAACCCGTGAGGCTGCCGCCCGAGGCGACGATGCGGTGGCAGGGCACCACGATGGCGAGCGGGTTGCGGCCGGTGGCCGCGCCCGCGGCGCGCGCGGAGCCGGGCGAGCCGGCGCGCGCGGCGAGCTCGGCGTAGGAGATCGTCTCGCCGAAGGGCACGCGGGCGATCTCCCCCCACACGCGCCGCTGGAAGTCGGTGCCGTCGGGCGCCAGCGGCAGGTCGAAGCACTGGCGCCGGCCGGCGAAGTAGTCGGCCAGCTGCTCGGCGCACTCGCGAAGCGGAGCGTGCCGCGGATCCTCGCGCCACTCGGGCGACGGCGCCGGGGCATGGCGGCCGTCCTCGAAGTGAAGGCCGGTGAGCGCGCCCCCGGCGGCGATGGCGATCATCGTGCCGAGGGGCGTCCTGATGCGGGCGAATGCTTTCATGCGGGTTTCCCAGGTCGTTGCAGCGATTTCCACAGGTGCAGCACGGCGTACGAGCGCCAGGGCCGCCACGCCTCGGCGCGCTCGAGGGCCCGCCTGCCGTTCCTTTCCCCCATCGCCTTGAGGACGGCGACGTCCGGATGCGGGAAGGCGTCGGGCCAGGCGAGCGCCCGCATGGCGACGTACTGTGCGGTCCACGGCCCCACGCCCGGCAGGCGCTCGAGCGCGGCCAGCGTCTCCTCGACGGGGGCCAGGGGGTCGAGCCGCAGCGCGCCGGAATCGACCTCGCGGGCGAGGGCGACGATCGCCTTGGCCCGCGACGCGATGATGCCGAGGCTCGCGATTTCGGAAGCGTCGGCGGCGGCGATGCGCGAGGCCGGCGGGAAGAGCAGCGTCACGCCCTCGTGCGGGGTGTCGATCGGCTCGCCGAACGCCGCCGCGAACCGGCCCGCGAGTGTCGCGGCCGCCGCCACGGTCACCTGCTGCCCGAGGATCGCGCGCACCGTCACCTCGAACCCGTCCATGGCGCCGGGCAGGCGCAGGCCGGGATGCGACCGCGCGAGCGGCCCGAGAGCGGCCGCGATCTCGTCGGGGCGGGCGGCCAGGTCGAGGAAGGACTTCACCCGCGCGAGGAGCGCGGGCACCGCGGCCGCGAGAGAGGCGCTGGCCGTGACGCGCAGCGCCGATTTCCGCGGCGATTGCGCCACCTCGATCCAGCCCGCGTGCGCCTTGCCGTTTCGCTCGAGGCGCACCGTCCTCCGGTAGCGGCGCCCCGCTGCCGCCTCGACACCCCGGATGGCGCGCTTGCCGAGGAAGGCGAGCATCGCCTCCCAGTCGTAGGGCGGCCGGTAGGCGAGGTCGAACGAGAGGCGCCCCGCCTGCGCGCGAGCGGGCGCCGCCTTGCGCAGCTCGCCCGGCGTCATGCGGTAGCGCGTGCGGAAGAGGTCGTTGAAGCGGCGCAGGCTGGCGAAGCCGCTCGCCATCGCCACGTCGAGCACGGGAAGCGCGGTGTCGGTGAGCAGGCGCTTCGCGAGGAGGAGCCGCTGCGTCTGCGCGTAGTCGACCGGGGAGACGCCGAACTCCTGCTGGAAGACGCGGCGCAGGTGCCGGTCGGTCACGCCCAGCGTCGAGGCCAGGTCGGCGAGGCTCGCGTCCTCCAGGCGGCCGTCCTCGATGAGCCCGGCGGCGGCCTGCGCGAGGCGCCGGTTGGCGTCGACGGTGGCATAGCCCGGCGCGAGCTCCGGCCGGCAGCGAAGGCACGGGCGGAACCCGCGCGCCTCGGCGGCCGCGGCGCTCGGGAAGTACGAGCAGTTCCTCGCGAGCGGCGTCCTGGCCGTGCACACGGGGCGGCAGTAGATGCCGGTCGTGCCCACGCCCACGAAGAAGCGCCCGTCGAAGCGCGCGTCGTGGGTGCGAAGGGCCCGGTAGCACTGGTCGGGGTCGAGGAGCATGGCGGCATTATCCGCCCGGGCGGCGGCGCCCGTTCGCCGTATTCGGACATGCAATCGGGGCCGGGCCTCAGCCCTCGACGATCTCCGGCGCGTTCTCCACGGGAAAGTTCACGGAGTTGGCGACGAAGCAGTGCTCGTGCGCCCTGGCGTGCATGGCGCGCGCGTCGTCCAGGTTCGTGCCCTTCGCCACCGTGACCTTCGGGCGCAGCAGGCCGGAGACGATCTTCATCTTGCCGAGCGCCGGGTCCTTCGCGAGGACAACCGTGGCCCGGTCCTCGTAGGCGAGCACGGCCACGCGCTTCTTCGAGGCGAGCGCGAGGTAGGTGAGCATGTGGCAGTGCGCGAGCGCCATCGCCACGAGTTCCTCCGGGTTGTAGCGCGAGGCATCGCCGCCGAAGACCGTGGGCGAGGAGCCGGGGACGTCGGCGTGGCCGGGGCTCGCCAGGACGGCATTGCGGGAGAACGCGGGATCCGGCGGCAGCTTCTGCGCGGGATCCGCGGGCCACTTCACGGTCGCTTCGAAGACGTGTTCGTCGCTCATCGATCTTCCTTTCGGGTCAGGCGGCAGCCGCCGCCGCGCGGCGCCTGAGCGCCAGCCACAGCGCCGCCGAGCCCGCGATCGCGAGGAACGGCAGCGCCACGTAGTTGAGGGTGTTCCAGCCGGCCGCGTTCACCAGCACGCCGGAGGCGAAGGACGAGGTGGCCGTGGTGCAGAAGACGAGGATCTCGTTGGCGCCCTGCGCCTTCGCCTTCTCGGCGGGGCGGTAGGCCTCCGTGAGGAGCGTCGTGCCGCCCACGTACATGAAGTTCCAGCCCACGCCCAGCAGCACCAGCGACCACCAGAAGTGCGCGACCTGCCGCCCGGAGAGCGCGATCCCGACGCAGGCGAACATCGCGACGACGCCCGCCATCATGACGTTGAGCACGCCGAAGCGCTGGATGAGCGAGCCCGTGAAGAAGGACGGCCCGAACATCGCGATCACGTGCGCGGAGATGACGCTCGCCGCGGCCGCGTACGGGTGGCCGCAGAAACCCATGGCGAGCGGCGTCGAGGTCATGAGCAGGTTCATCACGCCGTAGCCCAGCGCGCCCACGACGACCGCCACGACGAAGACGGGCTGCCGCATGATCTCGCCCAGCGGCCGCGTGGCGCCGTGCGAGTCGTCCACGTGCGGATTCGGGATGCGAAGCCCCGAGAGGATCGCCATGGTGACGAGGCAGAAGCCCATGAGGGAGGCGTAGGAGGCGAGGAAGGTGGGCTGGACGAGGTCGCGCCTGACCTTGCTCATCTCCGGGCCGACGATCCCGCCCACGAGCCCACCCGCCATGACGAGCGAGATTGCCCTCGCCTTCCTCGAGACGGGGGTGGCGTCGGCCGCGGCGAAGCGGTAGTACTGCCCGAAGGCGTTGTAGGTGCCGAGGACGAGCGTGCCCAGGACCAGCGTCCAGAAGCTCGACATCCAGATCGCCAGCGTCGTGATGGCGCCGCCCGCGAGCCCGAACAGCGTCCCGGTGAGGAAGCCGTTGCGCCGCCCGACGCGCTTCATCCACAGCGAGGCGGGGAAGGTGGAGAGCGCGGCGCCCACCACGTAGCCCGTGACGGGGAGGGTGGCGAGCGCCTTCGTGTCGGCGAGCGCGAACCCCGCCAGCCCGTTCAGGCTGATGAGCGTGACGTTGTTGGTGAAGAGCAGCGCCTGGCAGCAGGCGAGGAGGAAGACGTTGCGTCCGGCGCGTTCCATCAGCGCATTCTAATGCTCACGGCGCCGGGCGCCTACGGGAATGCGGGATAATGCCGCTTTTCCCCGCCCCCTCCAGACCACCATGAACTACAAGCGACTCGGCCGCGCGGGCCTCAAGGTGAGCGAGCTCTCGTTCGGCTCGTGGGTGACCTACGGCAACCAGCTCGACACGAAGGCGGCGATGGACTGCATGGCCGCGGCGTGGGACCAGGGCGTCAACTTCTTCGACAACGCCGAGGTCTACGCCGCCGGCGAGAGCGAGCGGATCATGGGCGAGGTGCTGAAGAAGCTCGCGTGGCCGCGCCTCAAGTACGTGGTGTCCACCAAGTTCTTCTGGGGCATCGCCGATGGCCCCAACTCGAAGAACACGCTCAACCGCAAGTACCTCATGCAGGCCATCGACGGCTCGCTCGCGCGCCTGCAGCTCGACTTCGTCGACCTCGTCTACTGCCATCGCCCGGACCCCGAGACCCCCGTCGAGGAGACGGTGTGGGCCATGCACGACATGATCCGGCAGGGGAAGGCCCTCTACTGGGGCACCTCCGAGTGGAGCGCCTCCGAGATCATGGCCGCCTGGCAGATCGCGGAGCGCCACCACCTCGCCAAGCCCGTCGTCGAGCAGCCGCAGTACAACCTGTTCCACCGCAAGCGCGTGGAAGGCGAGTTCCGCCACCTCTACCACGACATCGGCCTGGGTCTCACGACCTGGAGCCCGCTCGCCTCGGGGCTTCTCACCGGCAAGTACCGCGGCGGCGTGCCCAAGGACAGCCGCGGCGCCATCCCGCGCATGTCCTTCCTCGTGGCGGAGCTGACCGACCCGGCGAGGAACGCCGCGGTCGGCGAGCTGGAGTTCGTCGCGAAGGAGCTGGGCTGCAGCCTCGCGCAGCTCGCCATCGCGTGGTGCGCCAAGAACCCGCACGTCTCGTCCGTCATCACCGGCGCCTCGCGCGTCGAGCAGGTGAAGGAGAACCTGAAGGCGCTCGACGTGGTGCCCAAGCTCACGGCGCCGGTGATGGAGCAGATCGAGAAGATCGTCGCCGGCAACTGCGACTAGGGCGGCATGCGCCGGGAGTTTGATCGGCGTCAGGATTGGCCGGCCGGCGCCGAAGCCAAATAGAGGCTCGCCGGAGTCCGCCCCCTGTTCACGCTCTACCAGATCTTTCGCGAAAGCCCGTACTTCCCGAAGCTGAGGAGCGGGCTGCTTTTCCTCGTCCTGGTGCATGCGCTGGGCACGCTGGGCTACATGGCCATCTCCGCGTGGCAGGCCCCCGTCATGGACGCGCTCTACATGACCTTCAACGTCGTCGCGACGATCGGCTTCTCCGAGACGGTCGACGCGGCGCGCGGGACCGGTGGCCGGCTCTTCACGATGGCGGTCGGCTTCTTCGGCATCGCGGGAACCTGGTACCTCTTCTCCACCTTCACTGCCTTCATCCTCGAAACCAACCTGAACCAGGCCTACCGGAGGCGCCGCATGGAGAGCACCATATCCGCCCTGAGCGGGCACTACATCGTCTGCGGCGTCGGGCGCGTGGGCAGCTACGTGGCCGACGAGCTGCTGAAGACCGAGCGCCAGTTCGTCGTCATCGACGCCGACGCGCGCACGCTCGAGACGCACGAGGAGCGCACCGGCCATCGCATCCGCCTGCACGGCGACGCGGCCGACGACGACCTGCTCGTGCGCGCCGGCGTGGCAAGGGCGGCGGGCGTCTTCGCGGTCACGGGGGACGACTCGAAGAACCTCGTGGTGAGCCTGTCCACGAAGCAGCTCAACCCGTCGGCGCGGGTGGTGGCCCGCGTGCACGACCGCCGCAACGTGGAAAAGACGCGCCGCGCGGGGGCCGACGAGATCGTCTCGCCGGACTTCACCGGCGGCTTGCGCATCGCCTCGGCGATGCTGCGGCCCCACGCCGTGAACCTCATGGACATGATGCTGCACACCGCGGACAACCTGCGGGTGGAGGAGGTCCTCGTGCCGCGCGGCTCTCCGGTGGAGTCGCTCGCCGCGCTGGGCCCGCGCCGCGAGTGGCTGCTGGTGGCCATCCGCGATGCGCAGTCGCGGTGGAACTTCAACCCGCCGCCCGAGACGCGGGTCGTGCCGGGCGATACCATCGTGGCCATCGTGAGCCCCGGCGGGCGCCGGCTCCTGGAGTCGGCGCTTTCGGCGCCTGCGGCGCAGTAGGGCGGGAACACGGATGAACACGGATCAAACCGGATGAACACGGATAGGGCGATATCCTTTCCGTGACACCGGACGACAGTGGAGACCATGGCATGACGCGCTGGATCAGGTTCGAGAACGCGGGGCAGGTGCAGTTCGGCACGCTGGAAGGCGGGACCATCCGCATCCACGAGGGCGACATGTTCGCCGGCGCCAGGGACTCCGGGCGCACGGTGGCGCTCGGCGCGGTGAAGCTGCTCACGCCCTGCGCGCCCACGAAGATGGTCGCGCTGTGGAACAACTACCGGGCGCTGGCGGAAAAGCTGGGGCAGGCGACGCCGCCCGAGCCGCTGTGGTTCCTCAAGGCCAACAGCTCGTTCCACCCGGGCGGGCAGCCCATCCGGGTGCCGGCCTCCTACGCCGGCAAGGTGATCTACGAGGGCGAGCTGGGCATCGTGATCGGCCGGCGCACCTCGCGGGTCTCCGAGGCCGAGGCGCCGTCGCACATCTTCGGGTACACCTGCATCAACGACGTGACCGCCGTGGAGTTGCTCAAGAAGGACCCGAGCTTCGACCAGTGGTCGCGCTCGAAGAGCTTTGACACCTTCGGGGTGTTCGGCCCGGTGATCGCCACGGGGCTCGACCCCTCGACGCTCGTCATCCGCACCGTGCTGAACGGCCAGGAGCGTCAGAACTACCCCGCCTCCGACATGTTCTTCCCGCCGGCGAAGCTGGTCTCGCTCATCTCGCAGGACCTCACCTTCGAGGCGGGCGACGTGATCTGCTGCGGAACCTCGGTGGGCGTGGGCTCGATGAAGCCCGGCAGCGACGTGGAGGTCTCGATCGAGGGGATCGGAAGCCTCGCCAACCGCTTCGAGTAGGGCCTAGCGGAGCCTTCCGCCCGTCTCCTTCACGCGCCGCTCGATCATCTGCCTCGCCGCGGGGGGAAGCTGCGCGATGGGGATGGTGCTGAACACGTCGCGGCCCCAGACGAGCAGCCACAGGTCCGGGAACCGCCACACCTCGATGAGCGCCTTCCACGCGATGGCGCTCTCGCCCAGGCTGCTCTTCTGCGCGATGAATTCCTCGGTGAGCGTCCAGGTGCTCACGGGCGGGTCCAGGGCCGCCAGGCCCTGCAGGCCGCGAAGCCAGTGCACGAAGAAGATCCCGGCGCCCAGCAGGGCGAAGATGCCCACCGCCACCATGAGCGCGACCTCGAGCCAGCGATAGGGCCCCTGCGTGGCCAGCACGAGGAGCCCCGCGCCGATGACGAGCTCGAGGGCGTAGCGGTAGCCCAGGCGCCGCTGCCAATAGCGCCATGCCGTGGCGAGGCAGTGCTCCCTCGTATAGCGGACGGTGAAGACGATGGGCGCCGCCCCGCCGGCTCGCTCCTCGGCCATGCGCGACCCTAGTCGGTCACCGCGCCCCTGGAGGCTGTTCCCACCAGCTTCGCGTACTTCGCGAGCACGCCGCGCGTGTACCGCGGAGCCGGCTGCTTCCACGCCGCGCGCCGCTTCGCGATTTCCGCCTCCGGCAAGTCGAGCTGGATCAGGAGCTTGTGGGCGTCGATGGTGACGGAGTCGCCCTCGCGGATCAGCGCGATCGTGCCCCCTTCGTACGCCTCGGGCGCGACGTGCCCCACGACCATGCCCCAGGTGCCGCCGGAGAAGCGCCCGTCGGTGACGAGCCCCACGCTCTCCCCCAGGCCCTTGCCGATGAGCGCGGCGGTGGGCGAGAGCATCTCGCGCATGCCGGGGCCGCCCTTGGGGCCCTCGTAGCGGATCACGAGCACGTCGCCCGCCTTGATGCGGTCGCCCAGGATCGCGTCCATCGCCTCGGGCTCGGAGTCGAAGACGCGCGCCGGGCCCGTGATCACCGGGTTCTTGAGCCCCGTGATCTTGGCCACGCAGCCCTCGGGAGCGAGGTTGCCCTTGAGGATCGCGAGGTGGCCCTGCTCGTACATGGGGTTCGACCAGGGGCGGATGACGTCCTGGTCCCTGCGCGGTTCGGGAGGCACGTCCTTCAGCGCCTCGGCGACGGTCTTGCCGGTGATCGTCATGCAGTCGCCGTGCAGCAGGCCGTGGTCGAGGAGCATCCGCATCACCTGCGGGATGCCTCCGGCCTTGTGCAGGTCCGTCGCGACGTAGCGGCCCGAGGGCTTCAGGTCGCACAGCACCGGGACCTTCTTCCGGATGCGCTCGAAGTCGTCGATGCTCCACGCCACGTCGGCCGCGTGGGCGATGGCGAGGAAGTGCAGCACGGCGTTGGTCGAGCCGCCGACCGCCATGATCACGGCGACCGCGTTCTCGATCGACTTCCTGGTGACGATGTCGCGCGCCCTGAGGCCCTTCCTCACGGCCTCGACGAGCACGCGCGCGCTTTCCTCGGTGCTCGCGAGCTTCTCGGCGTCCTCGTTGGCCATCGTGGAGGAGTAGGGCAGCGACATGCCCAGCGCCTCGAAGGCCGAGCTCATCGTGTTGGCGGTGTACATGCCGCCGCAGGCGCCCGTGCCGGGCAGGGCGCAGCGCTCGATGCAGTCGAAGTCCTCGCGGCTCATCCTGCCGGCGTTGAGCGCGCCCACGGCCTCGAACACCGAGACGATCTGCAGGTCCTGGCCCTTGTGGTGGCCGGGCTTGATGGTGCCGCCGTAGACGAAGATGGACGGCAGGTTCATGCGGCAAAGGCCGATCATGGCGCCGGGCATGTTCTTGTCGCAGCCGCCGATGGTGAGGACGCCGTCCATGAACTGGCTCTGCACCGCGGTCTCGATGGAATCCGCGATCACCTCGCGCGAGACGAGGGAGTACTTCATGCCCTCGGTGCCCATGGAGATGCCGTCGGTCACCGTGATGGTGCCGAACATCTGCGGCATGCCGCCGGCGGCGCGGATGGCGCGGTCGGCCGCATCGGCGAGCGGTTGCAGCCCCGCGTTGCAGGGGTTCAGCGTCGAGTGCCCGTTGGCGAGCCCGATGAAGGGCTTGCGGAAGTCCTCGTCCTTGTACCCGATGGCTCGAAGCATCGAGCGGTTGGGCGAGCGGGCGTCGCCCTCGGTGATGGCGGTGGAGCGGAATTTCTCGGTCATCGAAGTTGCCTTCCAGCGGTTGCGGTCAATCGACCTTGATGTTGCCTGCCTTCACGACCTTGCCCCAGAGCTCGGTCTGGTCGCGGATGAACTTCTCCGCCTCCCTCGGGCCGTAGCCGGCGATCTCGCCGCCGAGCGTGGCGACGCGTTCCCTGATCTCGGGCGACTGCATCGCCCTGGCGATGGCCGCGGCCAGCTTCTCGAGGACGGGCGCGGGCGTGCCGGCGGGCGCGAAGATGGCGTTCCATTCGTAGACCTCGTAGCCGGGAATGCCGGCCTCGGCCATGGTGGGCGTATCCGGCAGCGAGGAGGCGCGCTTCGCGCCGGTGACGGCCAGCGCCCGCAGCTTCCCGCCCTTCACGTGCGCGAGGCCGGAGGCCACGTTGGCGAAGAAGACCGGTACCTGCCCGCCGATCACGTCGTTCATCGCCGGGCCGCCGCCCTTGTAGGGGATGTGCTGCATGTCGACGCCGGCGCGCTGCTTGAACAGCTCGCCGGCGAGGTGCTGCGCCGAGCCGTTGCCCGAGGATGCGAAGGCCACGGTGCCCGGCTTCGCCTTGGCGAGCGCCACGAGCTCCTTCACGTCCTTCGGCGGGAACGAGGGCGTGACGACGAGCATGTTCGGGTAGAGCGCCAGCACCGCCAGCGGCGCGAATGCCTTCGCGGGGTCGTAGGGAAGCCTCGCGTAGAGGCTCGGGTTCACGGCGAAGGAGGAGGCGTCCAGCATCAGCGTGTAGCCGTCGGGCGCGGCGCGCGCGACCTCGGAAGCGCCGATCTGGCCGCTGGCCCCGGGCTTGTTCTCGACCACCACCGTCTGCCCGAGGGCCTCGCCCATCTTGGGCGCCACGAGGCGCGCCATGAGGTCCGCTCCCCCGCCCGGCGGGTAAGTGACGACGAGCCGGATGGGCTTCGCGGGAAAGGCCTGCGCCGGGGCGGCGGCGGGGAGCGACGCGGCGAGGGCGGCGACGAGGGCGGTGAGGGTCTTCTTCATGGCGAGAGGGGGAATTTGGCGTCGGCCGCCCGGGAAACCGCGGGGCGGAACGCTAGAATAGCCCTTCGAAGGCAACTGGCGAAACCCTTGCAAGGCATCGATACCCACGCCCACGTGTTCTCGGCCACCGCGCCGCCGGTGGCCGGTTTCCGCTATCGGCCCGCCTACGCGGCCACCCTCGACGACTGGCGCTCGCACTGGGCGAGCGCGGGCGTCGCGAGGGGCGTGGTGGTGCAGCCCAGTTTCTTCGGCACGGACAACTCGGAGGCGCTCGCGGCCGTGGCGGCCGATCCTGCGCACCTGCGCGCCGTGGCGGTGGTCGACCCGGGCTTCGGCCCCGAGGCGCTCGCGAGGCTCGACCGCGCCGGCGCGCGCGCCCTGCGGCTCAACCTCAAGTCGGCTCCGGACTACGCCGCCTTCGCCACGGCGGACTGGCTCGCGCTCTACGCGAGGGCGCATGCCCTCGGCTGGCACGCCGAGGTCTACGTCGACACCGGGCGGCTCCCGGAGATCGTGCCGGCCTTCGGGCCGTCGCCCATCGCGGTGGTGTTCGACCACTTCGGCAACCCGGGCGTGACCCCGCGCGCGCAGGACGCGACCTTCGACGCCGTCGCGTCGCTCGCCCGTACGCGGCCCGTGTGGGCCAAGCTCTCGGCCCACTACCGTCTCGGGGGCGCCGACCCGGCCCCGCTGGCGGCGCGCTGGATCGATGCCGTGGGCGAGGGCCAGCTCGTGTGGGGCAGCGACTGGCCCTGGACCAGCTTCGAGCGCGAGCACAACTACGGGAGGCTGCGCGACGCGCTCGACGGATGGGTGGGCGGGGCGCGCGCCCGCGCCATCGCCGGGGAGAACGCGGCCCGCCTCTACGGCTTCGCCTGACACCGCCCATGCTCACTCACCCGCAGTTCGATCCCATCCTCTTCAGCGTCGGCCCCGTCGCCGTCCGCTGGTACGGCCTCATGTACGTGCTGGCCTTCGTCGCCTTCGTGATGCTCGGCAAGCTGCGCGCGCGCCAGGGCCTTTCCAACGGCGTCACCGAGGAGGGCGTGGACGACATGCTCCTCTACGGCGTGCTGGGGGTGATCCTCGGCGGGCGCCTGGGCTACGTCCTCTTCTACAAGCCCGAGCACTACCTCGCGCACCCGCTCGAGATCCTGCAGGTCTGGACGGGGGGCATGAGCTTCCATGGCGGGTTCCTCGGCGTGCTCCTCGCCATCGCGATCTTCTGCCGCCGCCGCGGGCTGCGCTGGATCACCACGATGGATTTCATCGCGCCCCTGGTGCCGCTGGGCCTCGCCGCGGGGCGCCTGGGCAACTTCATCAACGGGGAGCTGCCGGGCCGGGCCACCGACCTGCCCTGGGGCATGTGGTTCCCGCAGGTGGACCGCGTCCCGCTCGCGAGGCATCCCTCGCAGCTCTACCAGTTCGCCCTGGAGGGCCTCGCCCTCTTCGCGATCCTCTGGTGGTACTCGTCGAAGCCGCGGCCGGCGGGGGCGGTTTCCGGCGCGTTCCTGCTGGGCTACGGCGTCCTGCGGTTCCTGGCCGAATTCGCGCGCCAGCCCGACGACTTCCTGGGGCTGCTCGCCCTGGGGCTATCCATGGGCCAGTGGCTGTCGCTGCCGATGATCCTGGGGGGTATCGGGCTCCTCGCCTGGGCCCATTACAAGCGTTGATACCCGCGCTTGACAGTTTGTGCGCCGCACCATAACTTCAATCCCTAGCGTTTGAAGTCCTGCCGAGGCCCCGGGCTACCCGCCCCGCCCCCCGGCCCCGCCCCAATCCTCGCGGGAAGCGACAACGGCGGCAGCTAAACCGCCCGACGCCCATGGCAAACATCTCGTATTCCGGCCCCACTCCCCGCCCCGAGGCTGGGGAGGCGGCCCGTTCATTGGGGGAATAATGCGTTTCTGCATCGTCGGCGCCGGCGCCATCGGAGGGTTCGTGGGCGCCAGGCTCGCCCTCGCCGGGGAGGAAGTCACCTTCATCGCGCGCGGCCGCAACCTGGAGGCCATCAACGCCCACGGGATGCACATCTTCTACCGCGACGGCCGCGAGGAGACCGCGACCACCCTGAAGGCCACCGACGACTACGCGAAGGCGGGCACCTTCGACGTCGTCATCCTGGCGCTCAAGGCGCACCAGGTGGGCGCCGTGGCCGGGAAGCTCGCGCCGCTCTACCACGAGAACACCGTGGTGATCCCCATGCAGAACGGGATCCCCTTCTGGTATTTCCACGACCACGGCGGCAGCCTCGCGGGCCGCACCGTCGAGTCCGTGGACCCGGGCGGGGTGGTGAAGGACGCCATCCCCAAGGAGCGCATCGTCGGCTGCGTGGTCTACCCCGCCACCGAGCTCGTGGACCCCGGCAAGGTCGTGCACATCGAGGGCGACCGCTTCCCCATCGGCGAGCTGAACGGCGCCACCACGGAGCGGGCCACGAAGATCGCCGAAGCGTTCGTGAAGGCGGGGCTCAAGTGCCCGCTGCTCGACAACGTCCGCGCCGAGATGTGGCTCAAGCTCTGGGGCAACCTCACCTTCAACCCCATCTCCGCGCTCACCCACGCCACGCTGCAGGACATCTGCGAGGATCCCTACGGCAAGGAGCTGGCCGCGCAGATGATGCGCGAGGCCCAGGCGGTCGCCGAGCACCTCGGCATCACCTTCCGCGTGCCCCTGGACAAGCGCATCGAGGGCGCGCGCAAGGTGGGCAAGCACAAGACCTCGATGCTCCAGGACGTGGAGGCCGGCCGGCCCATCGAGATCGATGCCCTCGTGGGCTCGGTGGTCGAGCTGGGCAACCTCACCGGCATCCCGGTGCCCACCATCCGGGCCATCTACCAGGCCGCCAAGCTCCTCGACACCACCTACACCTCCCAGGTCGTCAGCATCCGGGCCGTCCAGACGGACGGAAGCTGACGCTTGTCAAAGCCGTTCCCCGGGGTGCGGGTACACTCGCACCCCCGAATATCCCATCTTTCCAAAAGGAAAATCATGAAGAAGCTCGCCGTTCTCGTCGCCGCCGTTTTCGCCACCGCCGCCATCGCCCAGGACAAGGCCGCCCCCAAGGCGCCCGAAGCCAAGGCCCCCGCCGCCGCCCCGAAGGCCGCGGCCCCCAAGGCCGAACCCGCCAAGGCCCCTGAAGTCAAGGTCGCCGCCGAAACGGCCAAGGTCACCGCCACCGTCGAGGCCATCGACCAGAAGACCCGCGAAGTGACGCTCAAGGGGCCGAAGGGCAACAAGGTCTCCTTCGTGGCCGGCCCCGAAGTGAAGAACCTGGCCCAGGTCCAGAAGGGCGACGAGGTCGTGGTCGAGTACGCCCAGGCGCTCGCCATCGAGCTGCAGAAGTCCACGAAGACCGCCGTCTCGCGCACCATCACCGAGGGCGGGAAGGCGGCGGCCCCCGGCCAGAAGCCCGGCGTGGTCGCGGCCCGGCAGATCAACTTCGTCGCGAAGATCGACGCGATCGACGCCAAGAAGAACGTGGTCACGCTGAGCGGCGTGGAGCACACGGTCGACCTCAAGGTGAAGGACCCCGCCGTCCTGAAGAACTTCAAGGCCGGCGACTTCGTCGAGGGCGCCTACATCGAGGCCATCGCCGTCAGCGTGCAGAAGCCCGCGGCCAAGCCTGCGGCCGCCGCCGCTCCGGCCGCCCCCGCCAAGAAGTAAGGCGCGGCCGGAACCTCGCTCCGGGGCGCGGATTCGGCTATAATTTCGCCCTTCGCGTGGGGGGGTAGCTCAGCTGGGAGAGCGCCGCGTTCGCAATGCGGAGGTCGAGGGTTCGATCCCCTTCCTCTCCACCAACGGAAATCGACGGCCCTGAAGGAGCGATCCTTCAGGGCCGTTTGCCTTCTGTAAGTCCGCCGTAAGTTCCCCGCCGCCATACTCGTCCCCACCCGCTCGCAGTCCACGCAAGGAGGGCACATGGCAGCCAAAGGCAGGAAACCCGAATCGGGAGGAAAGTCGAAGGCGAAGGGTCCGGACACCAGCAAGGTCAAGCTGGACGACGCGGGCCGATTCAAGTCCAACGAAGGCGAGCTCAGCGACGAGACGCTCGACAAGATTTCGGGCGGCACGATCTTCAAGCTGGGGGACGCGTGCAAGCGTCCGAAACCCCCGCCCAAGCCGCTGCAGGTCTGCTGCCCGTCGGTCAACCTCTGCAAGCCGAAGTAGGCCCGGGCCACCGGGCCGGCAGGCCGCCGATAACCGGCCGCATCGACGCGGGAGGCGCCCATGGACAGCGAGCCGTTTCCGTCCCGGCAGCAGCTCTTCGACGCCCTCGATCCGCGGCGCCTGTTCCTGCTCATCCTGCCCACCGAGCAGTGCAACTTCCGCTGCACCTACTGCTACGAGGACTTCTCGAGCGGCAAGATGCGCCCGGAAGTGGTGCAGGGGATCAAGCGCCTCGTCGACCGCCGGGTGGACGACGTGTCGTGCATGCAGGTTTCCTGGTTCGGCGGCGAGCCCCTCATCGCGAAGGACATCGTCTTCGACGTGAGCGAGCACGTCGCGCGCCGGTGCGCCGAGAAGGGCATCGAGCACGTCCCCGGCTCGATGACCACCAACGGGTACTTCCTGGCTCCGGCCGTGATGGAAAGGCTCTGCGCGGCCAACCAGCGGCAGTTCCAGGTCTCGGTCGACGGCCTGGGCGCCGTGCACGACCGGACCCGGCACCTCGTGTCGGGGAAGGGGACGTTCGACAGGCTCTGGGGCAACCTGACGGCGCTGCGACGCACGGACCTGGAGTTCCGCATCAACCTGCGCGTGCACTTCGGCGCGTGCGACCCGTCGGAGACGCAGGCCCTTTGCCGCGAGGTCGACCGCGTGTTCGGCGGGGACCCGCGCTTCAGCGTCTACCTCAAGTGCATCGAGAACTACGGCGGGGCCAATGCCGGGCGCATCACGCCGCTCGCCCCCGAGGAGGCGCGCAAGGCGAGCGAGCACTACGCGACGCTGATGCCCGGCCTCGTCGTGACCAACATGTACCAGAAGGGCCTGCGCGAGATCTGCTACGCCGCGCACCCCAACAACCTGATGATCCGGGCGGACGGCCGCGTGGGCAAATGCGCGCTGTCGCTGGGCGACCCCCGCAACACCATCGGCCGCCTCGACCCCGACGGGCGCCTGCACATCGACAACGATCGCCTTCAGCCGTGGATGGCGGGCTTCGCGCAGCTCGACGAGGAGGTGCTCGTCTGCCCGATGCAGGGCGTGGGCCGCACGCCCCTGCCGGAACGCGAGGCGGTCCCGGTCACGTTCCGCAGGCCGCGTCCGCCATCGTCCCCTCCCTAGAGGTGGACGCGATCGATGGCCCATGAGATGCCCTCGACCCGGGGCATCTCGCGGCCGTCGTCCTTGCCGAACTCGGCGTCGATGATCGCGTTGAGCTTGGCGTTCATCTCCATCACGAGCGCCTCGTTCTCGCCTTTCCTCGCCGCGAGGTTCCTCATCTCCGCCGGGTCCTTCTGCAGGTCGAAGAGCTCCGGCTCGTTGAGCTCGTAGAGCGCGTCCAGCGTCGTCGGCCGGTTGCGCATCACCGGCGAGAAGTAGCGCGTGAACTTGTGGCGGCCGTCGAAGACCGTGCGCAGGCTCCCGCGCTTGCGCAGGTCGGGCTTGAAGCCGCTTTCCTTGACCGCGGCCCCCTTGTCCTTTCCGGCGGCGGTGGCCTCGGCCATGATGCGCATGAGCTCGCTGTCGTTCTGCGCGAGGCCGCTGTAGGTGAAGAGGATCGACGGGCGCACCGCGTGCACGCCGGCGCCGCGCGGGTTGCCGAGCGCCGGGCCGATGTCGCGGCCTGGCAGGTCGCGCCCCGCGACCTCGCCCATGCGCGCCCGGTCGAGGCCCGCCATCGACAGCAGCGTCGGCGCCACGTCGATGTGGCTCGTGAGGGCGTGGCAATCCTGGCCCCCCCTGACGTCCGGATGCACGACGTAGAAGGGCAGGTGCAGGCTCTCCCCGTAGGCGAACGCTCCCTTGCCGCGCAGGCCGTGGGCGCCGCCCGCCTCGCCGTGGTCGGAGGTGAAGATCACGATCGTGCGGCCGGTTAGGCCCAGGGCCTCGAGCTCGGCGAGGAGCACGGCCACCTGCGCGTCCACGGCCCGGATGCTGTTCAGGTAGAAGTCGCTGAATCGCTGCCAGCGCGCCTCGTCGGGCGGGATCCTTCCCAGCGCGTGGGCCCACGCCTTGTCGTATTCGCCGTGCGCCTTCGGCCGGCCGGCTTCGTCGAACGGCTGCCTGAGGCTCGCGGGAAGCGGCGCGTCCCACTTCGTGCGGTAGAGCGGATGGTCCGGCGCGCGCGCCGCATGCATCATGAGCCTGCCCGTGTCCTGGATCTTCTCCCCCGGCAGGTCGGCGTTGAAGTACATGATGTCGTGCGGGTTCACGAGGCTCACCGTCAGGGCCCACGGCTTGCCCGCGTCCGTGAGCGGCCGGCCCCGGGTGCGCAGCCAGGAGACCGCGCTGCCGGCGATCAGGTGGTCGTAGCGGAAGCCGCCGAGCTCGTGCGCGAGCAGGTCGCCCGGCCAGGCGTAATCCGAGAAGCCGTGCGCGTCCATCTCCGTCGTGAAGAGCCGGTCGGGATCGGAGCTCTCGAAATCCTTGTTGAGGTGCCACTTGCCCTTGTAGGCGGTGTAGTAGCCCGCCTTCCGGAGCATGTGGCCGATCGTCGGGAGCGTGGGCGACATCGGCTTCATCCAGGGGGCGTCCGTGTTCTCGAACATCCCGTTGTCCGCCGTCTGGAGCCCCGTCATGAGGACCGCGCGCGAGGACGTGCACATGACCGCCGGGCAGTAGTGGTTGTGGAACGTGACGCCCGTGCGAGCGAGCCTCTCGTGCCCCGGCAGGGAGAAGCCCTTCGGCAGCCGCGGGAAGTAGCGCTCCTGGTCCGTGAAGACGAACACGATGTTGAGCGGGCCGGGCTTCCCGGATCGCACCGCGGGCGCAGCCGCGGGCGCGGCCGCCGCGGCGTCCGCGCCCGAGGGCAGTGCGGCAGCGGCAAGCCCCGCGGCCGCTTGCGCCATGAATTCCCGCCGCGTGACGCGGGCCGGCTCGTTGTCGTCTTGCTGCATGCAACCCTCCGTCAGAATGGAATGCCTACGCCGGCGAGCCGGCCAGGTACTTCGCGATGAACTGCTCCTTCTCCGCGGTCCTCTGGTTGTAGGCGAAGTAATAGTCGAAGTCGTACGGGGCCAGGTGGCTGTCGGCGGTCTGGCGCCTGAGCTTGGTGTCGACGAATTCCTGGAGCGACTTCGTCACGTAATGGCGGATGAGGACGTTCCTGTAGGTGAAGGGCCGGAAGGGATGCCGATTGTCGGTCGCGACCAGGTCCTCGCCGCAGGCCTTCAGCGTGTCGCACGTCGGCAGGTGCGAATTGAGCCGCCACGAGATGTCCTTGCCCTTCCTCACGATGCTCTTCACGTGGAAGTTCTCGGGGAAGTCGTAGGCGCGCCGGTGCTCGTAGGGCAGCGGCTGCGGAAACCTCTCGACCACGGAGCCCGTGCCCTTCCTCACGTGGCCGTTGTCGCCGAAGTTGAGCCAGTTCACCTTCACCAGCTCGAAGCCCTTCGCGCCCGCGTCCCGGAGGTAATCGTCGATGTTCCGGTAGCCCCCGGCCCCGCCGAACGTGATGAACTCGTCGCAGTCGATGAACGCGCACCAGTCGAAATCGAAGGCGCGATAGGCGTATTCGTATGCCCTGAGCTGGAATGCCCTGAGGTCGCTCGCGTCAAGGATGAGGACCCTGCCGTCGGCCACGGGGTCGCGCAGCCGGGCGATCAGGGGCTCCTCGGCGAGGAGGCGGTTGTCGAACAGGACGATGCGGCTGAAACCGACGGCCAGGTGGTAGCCGACCCAATCCGCGATGTAGTCGTTCTCGAGCCGAGCGATGGCGCAAATTATGTTCTGCAATTACGCTCCGCCGGAAATGGAAAGGCCAGCCCCGCGGCTGGCCGTTTCCCTGCCGGTTCCCGTTCAGTTACCGCGGGGCGCGTTGCCGATCACGGGGGCGGTATCGCGACGCCATGCCTCGCCGGACACGGACTGCACGGACCGGTCGGGCGTCGACTTGGCGGGGATGCGGCTGCCCGTGATGGTTTCCTGGTCCTTCCCCGACCCGGCTCCGGCCTGGGTCGCGGCCTTCGGGTCGGTGGCGCAGCCGGCGAGGCCCAGCGCGGCGGAAGCGGCGGCAATTGCGAGATACTTGTTCATGTTGGCCCTTGTGAGGTGGTGAAGATGCGCTCGTGGCAGCGTGGCGGAAGCGTGATTCTGCCACGGGAATCGGGCGCCGAAGTTACGGAGGATTGAGGATGAGGGGATCGTGGCAGTGTGTCGCCCTGGCCATCGGCCTTGCCGCCGCCCCGGCCTGGGCCGACGTCCGGGTCGAGCGCACCGCGGTGAAGTCCGGCGCGGTGGAGGTGCCGGTCGAGGTGGCCGTTCCCGAGGGCAAGGGGCCGTTTCCCGCCGTGCTCTACGTGCACGCGAAGCGCGGCTACGAGGACGACGACCGGCGGCACGTGCGCACGCTCGCCGGGCAGGGCTTCCTCGTCGTGGCGCCGGACTGGCAGAGCGGCCGCTTCATCGAGCGCTGGCCCCGCGAGCACGACCCGGCCACCGAGGGCGACGTGGACGCGGCCTTCGACCTGCTGCTCGCGAGGCCCGAGGCCTGCCGCGGGGGCGCCGGCATCGTGGGCTATTCGCGCGGGGGCTACTACGCCATCCGCCTCGCGGCCCGGCGGCCGAGGGACGTCGCCGCCATCGCCACGTACGCGGGCCACATGCAGAACCCCAACGCCACGGAGTCCGACCAGCTCTTCTCGGTGGCGCCCGAGGTGATGAAGATCACGGCCCCGACGCTCTTCCTCATCGGCGACCAGGATTACGAGCTTCGCCGCATGAACGTCGGGCGGGCCTTCTACGCGCTCCACGAGCGGGGCGTCCCCGTGGAGCTGCAGACCTACCCCATGGCGCGGCGCGCGTTCGATTTCCGCGCGGACGCTTCCCCCGAGGAAAAGATCGCCGCGCGGCACGCCCGCGAGCGCGTGCGTGGCTGGCTCGCGCGCTGGGTGTGCCCTTCGCAGGGGCGTTGACAGGAGTCAACCGCGCCTCGTGGGGTGGCGCGACAATGGCCCGTGGGGCGCCCGGGCCATGCCTGACAACTACGCGATCTCCCTTTCCTTCCTCACCAGCCTCGCGGTCGGCCTGCTGATCGGGCTCGAGCGCGAGCGCCACCCCCAGGCGAAGGCGGGGGTCCGGACCTTCGCGATCATCGCGATCCTGGGCACCCTCTGCGCGATGCTGGGCGACGAGACCGGCTCGCCGTGGATCCTCGTCGCGGGCCTCGCCGCCGGCACCTACAGCGTGCTGGCGGCCTACCAGGCCGATCCCCAGGGCTCGCCGGACGCGGGCACCACGACGGTCACGACCGCCGCGCTCACCTTCTGCCTGGGCGCCGCGGTCTGGCACGGCTATTCGGGGATCGTGATTGCGGTGGCCATCGTCGTGACGACGCTGCTGCACTACAAGTCGCAGCTCGAGGGCTTCTCGGTGAGGCTCACCGCGACGGACATGGCGAGCGTGCTGCAGTTCGCGGTGCTCTCGCTCGTGATCCTGCCGGTGGTGCCCAACCAGGGCTACGGGCCCTACGGCGCCCTGAACCCCTACCACCTGTGGATGATGGTGGTGCTCATCTCGGCGGTGAGCCTCGCGGGCTACGTCGCGTGGCGGCTGCTGGGCGGCAAGGGGCCGGTGCTGCTCCTGGGCGCCCTGGGCGGCCTCGTTTCGAGCACCGCCACCACGCTCGTGTATTCGCGCGGGGCGCGCGGCAAGCCCGAGCTCGAGGGCACGGCCGCCACCGTGATCCTGCTGGCCAACCTCGTCGTTCTCCTGCGGCTGTCGGTGCTCGCGGCCGCGGTCATGCCTTCCATCCTGCCGACGATGCTGCCGGTAATGGGGGCGGGGCTCCTCGCGACGCTGCCCATCGCGTGGATGACGTGGCGCAGGCACGCCGTCGGCCCGGCGCTCGAGAACCCCGAGCTCACGAACCCGACCGACCTGCCGGTGGCGCTGGGCTTCGGCGCGGCCTACGCCCTGGTGCTGGTGGCCGCCGCCTGGCTCAACGACCTCGCGGGGATGGCGGGCGTCTATGCGGTCGCGATGGTATCGGGCCTCACCGACGTGGACGCGATCTCGCTGTCGTCCTACCGGCTCTTCGGCGACGGGAGCATCACGGCCGCGGGCGCGGTGATGGCCGTGGTCGTCGCGGTGTGCTCGAACGCCGTGGTGAAGGGCTCGATCGTCTTCGCGGTCGGCGGCCGGTCCCTCGGCCTGCGCTGCGTCGCGGGCTTCGGGGCGATGGTGGCCGCGCTCCTCGCCGTGGCCGCGCTGATGCTGCGCTAGCCGCGCCCGGCTACTTCATCGCGTAGAGGCGGATCAGGTCGGCGCGCGACACGATGCCGTGCACGCGGCTCTCGTCGTCCGTGACGATGAGCCGCTTGATGCGGTTCGTGTCCATCAGGGTCACCGCGGTGCGGAGCGTCTCGTCCTCGCGGATGGTGATCGGCGACTTCGTCATGATGTCGTCGACGATCGTGCCCATGTCCTTCCGGGCGCGGCGCTTCCTCACCACGGTCTCCAGCGTGTCGGTGACGGCGCTCTGCTCGAGGTTCATGGCCGACAGGAAGTCGGCCTCGGTGAGCACGCCCGCAAGCCTGTCGTTCACGTCCAGCACCGGCACGCCGCTCACCTTCTTCTGCACCATGAGGGTCGCCGCCGCCGTGAGCGCGCTGCCCTCGTGGACGCTCACCACGTCCTTCGTCATCACGTCGCGGACCTTCATCTCGCGGGCGTGGCGCGCGTGCGGCGTGGTCTCGAGGTCCTTGCCCACGAAGTTCATGTGCGAGGGCAGCAGGGGCACGTTGGGCAGCCGGCCCTTCAGCAGCAGGTTCCAGTACACCCACTGGAAGGCGAGCTTGCCCACGTGGTTCATGTAGCTTTCCTTGAGCAGCGAGAACGGCCCCACGTGCGCCATCGGGAACGAGCCCTCCAGCGGCTCGATGTCGTAGTTGAAGTCGAGCAGCATCGCCTTGTGGTAGCCCGTCTCGATGAAGCAGTTGGCGTGGCCGTCGAAGGTGGGCAGCGCGGGCTTGCCCTCGATCTCGCGCAGCAGGTTCTCGACGATGGTCTCGGCCTCGAAGTGCGCCACCGAGCCGGCCTTGGAGGTGGAGACGTTCGTGTTGTCGCCGAGGAAGTAGACGCAGTCGGCCTTGCGGCTCCCGAGCGTGCGCGGGTCGGTGAGCGCGTAGCCCGTGCCGTCGCCGAGGCCGGAGTCGTCGATGACCTCGGGGCCCACGTTGGGCGGGATGGCGCAGAGCAGGTCGTACTCGAGGACGCGCCCGTCGAAGCTCTTCAGGGTCTTGGCCGCCGCGTCGACGCTCTCGGCCGCGAAGTCGGCCACCACGTTCACGCCCTTCTCCTTGGCCATGGCGGTGAGCACGCGGTTCGCGTTGGGCTTGGTGAAGGCGCCGGAGTACGGCGTCACGAGCGTGATGTCGACCGCCTCGCGCACGCCCTTCTGCGTGAAGTAGTAGTCGGCGAGGAAGGCGAACTCGATGGGCGCCACCGGGCACTTGATCGGCATGTCGCAGACGTCGATCACGAGGCGGCCCGCGGTCATGCGCTCCAGCGCGGAGCGCATCGCCACCGCGCCCTCGAGCGTGTAGAAGGTGTGCACCCCGTCCTTGCCCATGGGCTCGGCGAGGCCCTCGATCTCCTCCGGCGCCACTCGGCATCCCAGGGCGCAGACGAGGTAGTCGTAGCGAAGGGTCGTGATGCTGGTCTCGACCGTCTTCTTCTCCGGGTCGATGCGCATCACGTCCGCGGCGAGGAAGTTCACGTTCCTCGGCAACGGCTCGCCGATGGGCCGCACCAGGTCCTTGTGGTCGTCGTGCCCGTAGAGCCCGAAGGGCAGGAAGAGCAGGCCCGGCTGGTAGACGTGGCTGTCGGAGCGGTCGACGATCGTGATGACCCACTCCTTCAGGTTCAGCTTCTGGCTGAGGAGGTTCGCGACGAGGGCGCCGCCGGTGCCGGCGCCGAGAATGACCACCTGTTTCATGGGGACCTCCCGAGGGTGACGGGTCGATTGTCCGGGCCGCGGACATACCCCGGCTTGTGGGAGGTCAATAATCGAGCGCTAATATTGCCCGAAAGGGCAATACCCCCCGGGGATCACCCGTCGAGGCGCTGTTGGAAGACGAGCCCGGCGTGCTCGCGCAGGGCGTGGAAGCGGATCTTCGGCCACAGCTCCTGCGTCACCACGAGCTCGGCGTTGGCGGAGGCGAGGAAGGTGGGCGCGTCCACGGCGTCGTAGGCGACGCGGTGGCCGTTGGCGTCGATGAAGCGCGCCAGCTCCTTCGGCTCGTCGGCGGTGACCCATCGCGCGAGCTGGAACTTCGAGGGCACGAGCCGCGCCGGGACGCCGTACTCATGCTGCAGGCGGTGCGCCACCACCTCGAACTGGAGCTGCCCCACGGCGCCCAGCAGCAGCGTGCCGCCGTGGTGCGGGCGGAACACCTGGATGGCGCCTTCCTCGCCCAGCTGCGCGAGGCCGAGCTTCAGCTGCTTGCTCTTCATCGGGTCCGCGATCTCGACCTGCTGGAAGATCTCGGGCGCGAAGAACGGCAGCCCCGTGAACTGGAGGCTCTCGCCTTCCGTGAGCGTGTCGCCCAGCTGCAGCGTGCCGTGGTTCGGGATGCCGATGATGTCGCCGGGAAAGGCGAACTCGAGGAGCTCCCGGCGCTGCGAGAGGAACGACACGACGCTCCCCGGGCGGATCACCTTGCCGTTCCTCACGATAGTGAGGCGCATGCCGCGCTCGAACTGCCCGGAGCACACGCGCACGAAGGCGATGCGGTCGCGGTGCGCCGGGTCCATGTTGGCCTGGATCTTGAACACGACGCCGGTGAACTTTCCCTCCTGCGGCTTCACCTCGCGCTGGATCGCGGCCCGCGGGCCCGGGGCCGGCGCCAGCTCCGCGAGGGCGTCGAGCACCTCGTGCACGCCGAAGTTGTTGATGGCCGAGCCGAAGAACACGGGCGTCTGCTTGCCGTCGAGGAACCGCGCCTTGTCGAAATCGGGGGAGGCGCCCGAAACCAGCTCGATCTCGCTTTTCGCCTGCACCAGCTCCGCGCCGAAGCGCTCGGCCATGGCCGGGTCGCCGATGTCGGCGATCATCTCGTCGGCCTCGTCGAGCCGATCCGCGCCGGGGCGGAAGACGCGCATGCGCCGGTTCCTCAGGTCGTAGACGCCATGGAAGCGCTTGCCCATGCCCACGGGCCAGGTGAAGGGCACGGCGGCCATGCCCAGCGTCCGCTCGATCTCGTCGAGGAGGTCCAGGGGCTCGCGCACCTCGCGGTCCATCTTGTTGATGAAGGTGAGGATGGGCGTGTTGCGGGCGCGGCAGACCTGCAGCAGGCGAAGCGTCTGTGCCTCCACGCCGTTGGCGGCGTCGATCACCATGAGGGCCGCGTCCACGGCGGTCAGCACGCGGTAGGTGTCCTCGGAGAAGTCCTGGTGGCCGGGCGTGTCGAGCAGGTTCACCACGCAGTCGCGGTACTCGATCTGCATCACGGAGCTCGCCACCGAGATGCCGCGCTGCTTCTCGATCTCCATCCAGTCGCTCGTGGCGTGGCGCGAGGCCTTGCGCGCCTTGACGCTGCCGGCGATCTGGATGGCGCCCGCGAAGAGCAGGAGCTTCTCGGTGAGGGTGGTCTTGCCGGCGTCCGGGTGCGAGATGATCGCGAAGGTGCGGCGGCGTTCGACTTCGTGGGCGATCGTCATCGGGGAGGGGCGACTCGGGCGTGCGGCGTGCGGCGGGCCGCCATTTTCTCACGGATTTCCTTCACGCCGCGGGGAAGCGGAGCGTCGCCTCCAGGCCGCGGCCGCCGGGCGGGTCGCCGAGCGCGAGGGGCGAGCCGTGCAGCTCGGCGATGCGGGCCACGATCGACAGGCCCAGGCCGCTGCCCTCGCGCGCCCCGTCGTCGAGGCGCGTGAAGCGCGCCAGCGCCTCCGCGCGCCGGGCGGGGGGAATGCCGGGGCCCTCGTCGCGCACTCGAACCGCGACGAGCGGCCCCTCGCGTGCGAGCGCCACGCTCGCGGTCGTGCCGGAGGGCGAGTGGCGGATGGCGTTGTCGAGCAGGTTGCCGAGCGCGATGGCGGCGAGGCCCGCGTGCCCGCGGGCGGATGCGGCCTCCTCGCCTTCGAGCGCGAGCTACACGCCGCCGACCGCCCACTGCCACCATTCCATCGCCGTCTCCTTATGTTGCGGCCATTCTAGCGAGCTTCTGCCGCCGT
>JBBIJT010000023.1:0-32492 GCA_037445795.1 Betaproteobacteria bacterium
CTGGTGGCACGTGGCGCCGGACGCCGCCGCGGCGTACGGCCACGACCTCTACGCGAACCTGCGCGCGCTGGACGCGAACGGCGCGGACCTGATCGTTGTCGAAGCACCGCCGGCCGAGCCCGCGTGGGAGGCCGTGCGCGACCGACTCGCGCGCGCCGCCGCCGGCACCGACGATGACGACGAGACCTGAAAGGACCGCGACGATGAAACGACTGCTCGCCCTCGCGCTGGCCACGGCCGCCCTGGCCCTCGCCGGCTGCGCGCCCCTCGTGACGCAAAGCCCCGGCGAGGGGCTGAGCCCCGTGAACGCCGTGGCCGACGGCGAGGACAAGCACCTCATCCTCTTCGGCCACGACGTCGTGAGCTACTTCACCGACGGCCGGCACCAGGCGGGCGATCCCGCCATCAAGACCGTGTACAAGGGGGTCACCTTCCGTTTCGCGAGCGACGGGCACAAGAAGCTCTTCGACGCTTCCCCCGAGAAGTACATCCCGCAGTTCGGCGGCTACTGCGCCAACGGCATTGCCTACGGCATCCCGTGGGGCGGGAACGCCGACACCTGGAAGATCATCGACGGCAAGCTGTACATCTTCGGGGGCGCGGGCTCGCGCGACGCGTTCCTGCTCGACGAGAAGGGCAACCTGGCGCTGGCCGAGAAATACTGGAAGGAGGAGGTGAACGGCTCCAACGCCTTTTTCCAGCGATCGAAGCGGCTCGTGTTCCGTGTGCCACACTACAAGACGGGAAAGGAGCTCGCCGACGAAGTCGCGCGGGCCAAGGGAGGCAAATGAAAGCGCTATTCGACCGCTACCTGCAGAAGAAGATCGGGCTCAACTACCACGCGGCCTACCACATCGACGAGGCCACGCTCGTCCTGGTGGCCGACACGTACTTCGGCGCGGTGGGCGCGAAGGACGGCACCACCCACTACTACCCCTATTCCAGCGTGATCCACGTGATGGAGAAGGAGAGCGGCGTGGAGGTGGGCGGGCTCTTCACCCACAAGCACGCCTGGCCCCTCGTGGTGAAGGTGGGCCACGTGGTCGACGTGGGGCCGGTGGTCTAGCGCGCCTCGCGGCGGCTCAGTCGAGCTTCGGAAGCTTCGCGAGCAGCGTCGCGTAGCGCGCGTTGTCGAACTGCCGCCCCGCGGCCATCATCGCCTGCATCTCGTTGCGCGCCACGGCGGCGATGAGCTGCATCGCCTCGCCCCTGGAGTTCCCGTCCGCCATCAGGCGTTCCAGCGTGGCCTTCGTCTCGGGCGGGTCCCCCGTCTCGAGCTGGCTCACGACGACTTCCATGAAGGCGTCCTTGACGGTCTTGTCGTTCATGCGCGTCTCCCCCGCGTTCCTGACGCAAGCATTGTGCACCCGGACGGCGGGCGGCGTCAGCCTCCCGGGGGGGCGAGCTGCTGGACGCGGGCGATGGCCCGGGAAAGCTCCGGGCGGCGGGGATCGGCGGGGTCCAGCCGGTCGTGGAGCGCCTGCCAGTGCCGCGCGGCGCCGGCCGGGTCTCCCTTCTCCACGGCGAGGCTCCCCGCCATGTCCAGCGCGCGGGCGTTGGCGGAATCGATCTCGAGGGCCCTCGCGATGAGCGGCTCGGGGCGGCCCACGAGCGTCCCGCCGCCGACCATGCCGATGGCCTCGGCGTAGTCGACCCAGATCTCCGCGTCCCCCGCGACCTTGCGCGAGGATTCGACGGCCCTTCCGAATGCGGTGGCGGCCTCGGCGTAACGGTCGAGGGCGAGTTCCATGCGCCCGAGGATCGCCCACGCCCTGCCATCGCGGGGATTGCCGGCGAGGTGGCGGGCGAGCTGGTCGCGATAGGCCGGCAGGTTCCCGGCCGTGAGCGGCCCGTCGACGCGCTCGAAGCCCCTCGCGTCGTCGATGGCCTCGGGGCTGCCCACCTGGCGGTAGATGCCGAAGGCGGCCAGCGGAATGAGGAGGGCCGCCACGATCGCGGCGGCCCAGGAACGGCGGGCGCAGGTGGCGGGTGCGGGCTCGTCCAGCTCCCGCTCCGCCCGGGCCGCGAGCTCGGCGCGCGCGGCCTCGACCTGGTCCGCGGGAAGCAGCCCCGCGGCGCGGTCGCGATCTAGCTCGGCCCACGAGGCGCGCAGCGCGGCGAGGTTGGCGTCGCGCGGCGCCACGTGGCGAGGCCGCTCCGCGGGAACGACGAGCCGCAGCGCCACGAAGGCCACCGCGGCTGCCGTCATTCCCCCGGCTATGAGCCAGAAGCCGAGCATCGGTCCCCGGGCGTCACTTCGGCGCCGCCGCCGGGGCGGGTGCCGCGGCGGGAGCGGGGGCTGCGGCGGCGACCGTGCGCTTCTTCTCCATCGCCGCGTCGAGCATCTGGATCGCCTCGCCCGAGATCACCATTCCCTTGTTGATCGACTCGTCGGCGAGCTTGGGATTGTGGAAGTACGCGCCGTTGGCGGCCGTCCAGAATTCCCAGTGCACGTGCGCGTCGTAGTGCTTGTCGCGCACTGCGTTGAGGGTCGCCTCGTCGACGCCGAGGTTCTTCGCCTCCTCGAACTTGTCGATCATGCGGGTGAGGTTGTACTCGGCCTTGCGCAGCTTCCCCATGAACCGGTTCTTGAGGGAGTCGATCGTGTAGACGGCCTGCTTCTCGTTCCAGGTCTTGTGGCAGCCCAGGCACGCTTCCTTCACGTACTCCTTCGGGCTCGTCTGCCAGTGCGAGGTGTATTCCTTGCCGGTCTTCGCGTCCTTCATCTTCGGCATGTGGCAGGTGTGGCAGCCGGCGCCTTCCCTGTCGTGCACCGAGCCGTAGTAGATCTCGGTGTCGGGGTGCTGCGCCTTCCAAAGCAGCGCGCCCGTGATGCCGTGCTTGAAGTCGCGGAACTTGAGGTCCGTGTAGTGCTGGCCCAGCTCCATCGAGTTCTTGAGCGGGAAGTGGTTGGTGCGCCGGTCGTCCATGCCGATGGGCTTGCCGGTCGTGGGATCGGTCCCAGGGTTGCAGTTGTACTCGACGTGGCACTGGCCGCACTGCAGCTTGGTGTCGTACTTGTCGAGGAGCGCGATCTTGCGCGTGAAGCCGCGCTGGCCGAGGTCCTTCACGTCGATCTTCGCGCCATTCGGGTCCTTGTGCCACAGCGTGTCCTTCCCGGGGCGCATGAGGGCCTGGATGAGGCCGTCGCGGATGACGCGCGGCTGCGCGCCGTGCGGGTCGTGGCAGAAGATGCAGCTGAGCGCGTGGCGCGTGTCCTTCACGAACTCGTTCACCTTGGACATGCGGCTCCACTTCGCCTTGGGGTCCGGGTCGCCCAGGTAGGCCCAGTCGAGGATGTGGTCGGCGGTCTTGCAGCTCATGCAGACCGGGTTGGCCGCGGCGGCGGTGCCGGGGCGGAAGGCCTTGTGCGGCTCGCCGGGGTACTTGTCGACCAGCACGTCCCAGATGTTGAAGTTGCCGCCGGCGCGCGAGAGGTCGGCCCAGCCGTACTTGTTCTCGAAGCGGCCGCCGAAGGCGCGGTCGACCACGAGCTGGTCGTAGAGCGCGAAGGCGTGCGAGCGCGGCATGTTGTGCTCCTTGGTGAAGCCGTGCGGCTGCATCAGCTTCTCCCACGCCGGGTTCGGCGACGGGCCGGAGTACTGGCTCTTCTCGTTCCTCGCCGTCTTGGCGAAGTTCATCTTGTACATCGTCTCGAACTGGTTCTTGTGGCACGAGCCGCACTTGGCCGGGTCGGTGATGGTCACCGGGCGCACGCTCTTCTTCTTGAGGTGCTCGGCGGTGTTCAGGTGGCACTCGGTGCAGGCCACCGTCTTGTGCTTGCCCGGGTCGTGGAACTCCTTGAGCTCCTCATGGCACTCGATGCATTCCTTGTTTCCCGCGGGCACCTTGCCCTGCGCCGCGGCGGTCTTGGCGGGAGCGGTGGCCTTGGGCGGTGCGTCGGCGGCCTGCGCCATCCCGAGGCCCAGGATGGCCGTCGCGAGCGCCGCTATGAGGGGGGTGAGCGCGTGGAGCGGACTGTTTCTCATGGTCTTTTCCCTGCGGGCGGAGAGCGGGTCGATACCCTAAAGACGCTAACAGTCATTGCTGCTACACCTTTGACTCCAATCAACCACGCCGCGCAGCGCGGGCGCCGTGCGTATTGGACCGAAGGCCAATGGCCTTCGGGCGCTCAGCGTCCGATTGCGAAATCGAATGCGGCGCGGTGGGTCACCGCGCCCGTGGCGTCGCGCGTGCGCTCCTCGAAACGCACGGAATCGCGGGTGGCACGAAGCACCGTGGACGCTCGCGTGCCATAGGAGGCGCCGCTGATGAGGATGGGCGAGAGCATGCGCTCGCGCTCGATCCCCACGCCGGTGTCGGGAAGCTCGGCGTCGGGCGCCGGCGTGGCGTCGGAGAGCATGGCGAAGAGCGGCTCGTCGCCGTCGCCGATGGCGGCCTCGAGGGCGGCGCGGGCACGCCTCACCTTGGGCCAGGGCTCGTCGAGGAGGTGGTTCGAGAGCGCATGCACGCCGGGCTCGACCGCCCGCACCTCGCCTTCGCGGCTGCCGAAGTAGAGGAGCGTGCGCGAGTCGCCGGCGAGCAGGTTGAAGCCGTTGTAGCGCGCGGCGCGCGCGGCGAGCCCGCCGAGGAATCGCGCCGGCGGCTCGTCGCCCGAGAGGAACTCGGTGACGAGGGAGCCGCGCGAGAGCGCCGTCGAGTCGCGGTCGGAGGGGTCGCGGAAGTTGGTGACGGCCGCGAACCTCCCGCTTCTCGTGACGCCCATCCACGTGCCGCCGGCCTTGAGGTCCCGCCCCGCGAGGAGCGAGGGGTGGTCATCCCACCAGTGCGCGGGGGCCGCGGGGCGGTCGCGCCACTCGTCCCGGTTCGCGGCCACGACCAGCGGGTAGTCCGGGTGGGCCTGCCATGCGATCGCGATGAGGCACATGGGACAATGGGGGAAACGCCAATCCGCCATTGTGATGTCAAACGCGAAGCCCCGCACGATCGTCGGGAAGGTCTGGGACCTGCACGAGATCGCCGATCTCGGCGGCGGGCAGTCGCTGCTGCACCTGGACCGCATCTTCCTGCACGAGCGCACGGGCCCGGCGCTGCTCGCGGGCCTCGCCGGGGCGGGGCGCGCTCCCGCCCACCGGGAGCTCGTCCTCGGGATCGTGGACCACGCGGTGGAGACGCTGCCGGGCCGCCTGCAGCGCTCGCTCGCCCCCGGCGCCAACGTCTTCGTCACCGGGTTTCGCGAGCGCGCCAGGGCCGCGGGAATCCGCCTCCTCGACCTCGACGACCCGCGCCAGGGCATCGTCCACGTCGTGGCACCCGAGCAGGGCCTCGCGCTCCCGGGCTTCACGGTCGTCTGCCCCGACAGCCACACGGGGACGGTGGGCGGGCTGGGAGCGCTCGCGTGGGGCATCGGCTCCACCGAGGGCGAGCACGCCGTCGCGACGCAGACGCTCGTGCGCAGGCGGCCGAAGCTCATGCGGGTCGAGTTCACCGGCCGGCTCCCCGCCGGGGCGGGCGCCAAGGACATGGCGCTCGCCCTCATCGCGCGTTTCGGCGCGGCGGGCGGCGGCGGCCACGCGATCGAGTTCGCCGGCGAGGCGGTGGGCGCGCTGCCGGTGGAAGGCCGCCTTACCCTGTGCAACATGGCGGTCGAGTTCGGCGCATGGACGGCGATCGTCGCGCCCGACGACACGACGATCGGCTGGGTCGCGGGGCGTCCGGCGGCGCCGAAGGGCGAGCTCCTCGACCGTGCCGTGGCGCACTGGAGGAGCCTCGCCTCCGACGACGGCGCCCGGTGGGATGCGCGCCGCGAGCTCGACGCGTCCGCCATCGCGCCGATGGTCACGTGGGGAACGAGCCCGGAGCACGCGGTCGCCATCGATGCCGTGGTGCCGGACCCGTCGGCGGCAACGGGCGCCGCCCGCGCCGCGATGGAGCGCGCCCTCGCCTACATGGACATTCGCCCGGGCCAGGCGATCGCGGGATTGCCCATCGACGCGGCCTTCATCGGCTCGTGCACCAACAGCCGCCTGCCGGAGCTGCGGGAGGCGGCGGCGGTCGTCCGCGGACGCAAGGTGGCGAGCGGCGTGAAGGCGATCGTGGTGCCGGGGTCCTCGACGGTGAAGCGCGAGGCCGAGGCCGAGGGGCTCGACCGCGTCTTCCGCGAGGCGGGCTTCGAGTGGCGCGAGAGCGGCTGCTCGCTGTGCTTCTTCGCGGGCATCGATTCCTTCGGCGATGCGAGGCGCGTGGTCACCAGCACCAACCGCAACTTCGAGGGGCGGCAGGGGCCCGGCGTGCGCTCGCACCTCGCGAGCCCGGCGACGGTGGCGGCGTCGGCGATCGCGGGGCGCATCGCCGATCCCCGCGCGGCGGCGGGAGGCTGAGGCCATGGAGAAGCTCGTCAGGGTCGAGGGCATCGCGGCGCCGCTGCACCGCCCCAACATCGACACCGACCTCATCATCCCCTCGCGCGAGATCACCTCGCCCGGCAGGGAGGGCTACGGCGAGAAGCTCTTCGCGCCGTGGCGTTACGCCGGCCCGGGCCGCCGCGAGAACCCCGACTTCGTCCTCAACCGCGAGCCCTTCCGCCGGGCGCCCATCCTGATCGCCGGGGACAACTTCGGCTGCGGCTCGTCGCGCGAGATGGCGGTCTGGGCCATTCGCCAGTTCGGCATCCGGGCCATCGTGACGCCGTCGTTCGGGGCGATATTCCGCGCCAACTGCCTGAGGAACGGCGTGCTTCCGGTGGAGCTGCCGGCGGACGTCGTCGCGCGACTCGCCGCGCGCGCCGAAGGCGGCGACCTCGTCCTCGCCGTCGACCTCGAGGCTTGCCGCGTCACCGAGCCCGACGGCACCGCGCACGGGTTCGCCGTCGGCGAGCGCGAGCGGGAGATGATGCTGGAGGGGCTGGACGACGTCGCCCTGACGCTCAGGCGCCAGGGCGAGATCGACGCGTTCGAGGCGAGGGACCGCGCGGCGCGCCCGTGGGCCTGGGCGCCGCCGCGCGACTGAGGCGCCTACTGGATCATGCCGAGGGTCCTCGGCAGCCAGAGCGACAGCGCCGGCCAGTAGGTCACGATCATGAGGAAGCCGAGCATCGTGAGCAGCCACGGCCACACGGCGACGGTGAGCTCCGTGATGCCCATCTTGGTGATGCCGCTCGCCACGTAGAGGTTGAGGCCCACGGGCGGGTGGCACATGCCCACCTCCATGTTGACCACGATGAGGATGCCGAAGTGCACCGGGTCGATGCCGAGCTTCACGGCCACCGGGAAGAGGATGGGCGCCATGATGAGCACGATGGACGAGGGCTCCATCACGTTGCCGGCGAGGAGCAGCAGCACGTTCACCATCAGCAGGAACCCGATTACTCCCAGGCCGCCGCCGACCATGAACTCCGCGATCGCCTGCGGGATGTTCTCGTGCGTGATGAGGAAGGAGAAGAGCACCGCGTTCGTGATGATGTAGAGCAGCATCGCCGACATGCTGGCCGAGTCGAGGAGCACCTTCGGCACCTTGGCGAGGGTCATGTCCTTGTAGACGAAGACCGCGACGAAGAAGGCGTACACGGCGCTCATGGCCGCGGCTTCCGTCGGCGTGAAGATTCCCGAGTAGATCCCGCCCATCACCACGACTATGAGGAGCAGCCCCCAGATCGCCTCGCGGAACGTGGTCCAGCGCTCGCGCCACGCGGCCTTGGGCTGGCGCGGGTAGCCGTTCTTCCAGGCGCGGTACCAGGTCGTCGCGCCGAGCAGGGAGGCGAGGGCGATGCCCGGGATGACGCCCGCCATGAACAGCGCGCCGACCGAGGTGTTGGTCGCCACGGAGTACATCACCATCACGATCGAGGGCGGGATGAGGATGCCCAGCGCTCCCGAGGTGGTAATGACGCCCGCGCCGAATCGCGTGGGGAAGCCCGCCTTCACCATGGCCGGCAGCAGGATCGAGCCGATGGCGACCACGGTGGCGGGGCTGGAGCCCGACACGGCGGCGAAGAGCGCGCAGGCCATGACGCCCGCGAGCCCCAGGCCCCCGTGCCAGTGGCCGACCATGGAGGTGGCGAACCGTATCATCCTTCGCGCCACCCCCCCGTGCGTGAGGAAGTTGCCCGCGAGGATGAAGAACGGGATCGCCATGATCTCGAACTTCTCGATGCCGGTGAAGAGCTTCATGGCGACCGATTCGATCGGCACCTGCGTCATGAAGAAGAGGAACGAGAGCACGGTGAGGCCGAGCGAGATGGAGATCGGCATCCCCGTGAGCATCAGGGTGATGAGGAGGATGAAGATGATGGTCGCGTTCATTTCCCATCCTCCTGGCTGCCCTTCGGAAGGACCTCGGCCGGGTGCAGGTCGGGCACGACCGCCACCGGGATGACGTCGTCGGACTTCATGTCCTCGATGCCCTCGACGTGCCCGTGGTCGTGGTGCGGCAGCTCCCCGGTGCCGAAGAATTGCCAGGCGACCTGCAGGAAACGGAAGCACATGAGGTAGGAGCCGCAGGGAACCGCCAGGTAGACGATCCACATCGGCATTTCGAGGTCGGCCGACACCTGCTCGGTGTGGGCCATCTCCCAGACGAAGGTCGCGCCCAGGGTGCCCACGATGCCGGTGAAGAGCGCCCCGGCCATGAGCCCGAAGAGCACGAACCCGGCGCGCGTGCGGCCCTTCATGCGGTTGATGAGGACGTCGACACCCACGTGGATGCCGGTTCGCACGCCGTAGGCCGCGCCGAACTTCGCCATCCACACGAACATGTAAATGCACAGCTCCTGCGCCCAGCTCATGTTGACCTTGATGAGCCAGTCCTGCACGCCCGGGATCGCCACGCTCGAGGCGTAGCGGTGGACGACGGCCACGAAGATGATCACCGTCGCCGCGGCCATGAGGGCGGCGATGAGCCACTCCTCCAGGTGGTCGAGCACCCTCAGCATGTTGTTCTCCTCCCCCCGTGCCGCATCAGCGGCGGGCGGCGGGGCCTGCCCGCCGCCGCGCCGCCCGGAACCTCGTCAGAGCTTGGCCGGGTCGAACCCGGTTTCCTTGTAGATGGAATGGATCAGGTCCTTGCCCACGCGCGATTCGCTCTCCTGGTGCACCTTGACGAGCGCCTTCTTCCAGGCCTTCTTCTCCTCGGCCGTGAGCGTGAGGATCTGCGTCTTGCCGCTCTTCTTCACGCCCTCGATGGCATCGTCGTTCTCCTTGCGGGCGATGTCGTTGGCGAACTTGGTCGCGTCCTTCATGGCGCCGTCCAGGGTGGTGCGGATATCGGCGGGCAGGCCGTCCCAGAACTTCTTGTTCACGATGACCGCGTAGCCGAGGTAGCCGTGGTCGGAGAGCGTAAGGTACTTCTGCACTTCGTGCATCTTCTGCGTGTAGAGGTTGGAAGGCGGGTTCTCCGTGCCGTCCACCACGCCCGTCTGCAGCGCCTGGTAGACCTCGGAGAAGGCCATCACCTGCGGGTTCGCGCCGAGCGCGCGCATCTGGGAATCGAGCACCTTCGAGGACTGGATGCGCATCTTGAGGCCCTTGAAGTCGTCGGGCTTCTTCAGGGGCTTGTTGGCGCTCATGTCCTTGAAGCCGTTGTCCCAGTAGGCGAGGCCGACGATGCCCTTGGGCTCGAGCTTCTTCAGGAGCGCGGCCCCGATGGGGCCCTGCGTCACCTTGTGCAGCTCCTCGTAGTTGTCGAAGATGTACGGAAGGTCGAAGACCTCGAACTCGCGCGCGCCCAGCGGGCCGAACTTCGCGAGCGAGGGCGCGAGCATCTGCACCGCGCCCAGCTGCAGGGCCTCGAGCTCCTCCTTGTCCTTGTAGAGCTGGCTGTTCGGGTAGACCTCCACCTTCACCCTGCCCTTGGTGCGCTCCTCGGCGAGCTTCTTGAAGTACTCGGCGCCCTTGCCCTTGGGCGTGTCGACGGCCACGACGTGGCTGAACTTGATGACGATGGGCTGCTGCGCGAGGGCGGGCAGGCCCGCGAGCGCGAGGGCGGCGGAGACGGCCGCGGCGATGAGAGTCCGGCGTTTCATGGTCATTCCTCCTGGCTTGGCGAAAACGGGCCCGGCGACATCGCCGGGATGGTGCGCATGGTGGGGCGGATCGGGCGGGGGTGCCATTGTGGATTTCCACATCCCCGTTTACAGGGGAGGGCCGGGGGCGCGACGATAGGCCCATGTCGATCGCCGCGCCGTCCGCCGTCCCGCCTGCCGCCGCCGCGGTGCCCACCCCCGCCTCGCGCCTGTGGCGGACGATGCGCTGGTGGATGCCCGTGGTGATCGGCGGGCTCCTCCTGGGGGCCACGTCGTTCCTGGTCAACCTGTCGAGCATGCAGGAGCGGGGCGAGGCGAGCGACCAGCTGGCGGCCGATACGCAGTGGGTTCGCCAGTCGGTGCTCTTCCAGCTCGCGCACGACGCCGAGGCCCTGGAGCTCGCGGCGTCGGACCTGCGCACCGGCGCGCTCACGCCGTCGGGGCTCGAGGCGCGGCTGCGCCTGTTCCAGAGGCGCGGGCGGGAGTCGCTCGCGGTCGCGCTGCTGGAGGCGGGCCAGCCGCAGCCGGTCGTCGAGGTCCGCGATCCTTCGGGTCCCGGCCTCGACGCGCTCGCCGCGGTGCCCCCGACCGCGATCGAGGCGGCCGCCGAGCGCGCCGGCCGCCAGTCCGACTATGCCTATGGGCCGCCGTTCACGGCCCCATGGGGGGCCGGCATGGTGCTCGCGGTGCCCGCGGGCCTCGCGCCCGGCAGCGGGGCGCAGCGCGTGCTCGTGGCGGTCTTCTCGCTCGAGCGGCTCCTCGAGGAGATGGTGCCGTGGTCCTTCGCGCAGGGGCACGAGGTGTCCCTCTCCAACGTGACCGGCACCGTGAAGGCCCGCCGCGCGTCCGGAGGCCCCGGGCGCGGCATCTACACGCACCAGGTGCCCCTCGACCTCGCCGGCACCGCGCTGGTGCTGCGCACCAACAGCGTGAAGGGGCCGCCCGACTGGATCGCGAACGTGCTGCGCGGCGGCGTCATCGCGCTCGCCTTCTTCCTCTTCTGGAGCCTGTGGGCCCTGTGGAGCGACGTGCGCCGGCGCGTGGCCGCGGAGCATCGCCTGCGCGACGAGGTGGCCTTCCGGCGCGCCATGGGCGACTCGGCGGTCATCGGCCTTCGCGCGCGCGACATGGAGGGCCGGGTGACGTTCGTGAACCCGGCCTTCTGCCGCATGGTGGGCCTGCCGGAGTCGGCGCTCGTCGGCGTGGCGCCCCCGATGCCCTACTGGACCGCCGAGCGCATGGACCAATACCAGCAGCGCATGGACGCCGTCCTCTCGGGCAGGGCCTCGACGGCGCCCTACGAGACGGTGTTCCAGCGCGCCGACGGCGCGCGCTTCCCCGTGGTCATCTACGACGCGCCGCTGCTCGACGCGGACGGGCGGCAGGCGGGGTGGATGAGCTCGATCATCGACGTGACCGAGCAGAAGCAGGCCGAGGAGCGCGAGCGGCAGCGCGAGGAACGGCTGCAGACCGCCGCGCGGCTCACGACCATGGGCGAGATGGCGTCCTCGCTGGCGCACGAGCTCAACCAGCCGCTCGGCGCCATCACCAGCTACCTGGCGGGCTCGATCAACCTGCTGGAGAAGGGCGAGGCGCCGAAGGAGGAGGTCGCGGCGGCGCTCGCCAAGGCGAGCGCGCAGGCGCAGCGCGCCGGGCAGGTGATCCGGCGCGTGCACGAGTTCGTGCGCAAGCAGGAGCCCAAGCGCGTGCCCGTCGAGGTGTCCGCGCTGCTCGAGGACTGCCGCGCGCTCGTCGACCTGCAGGCGCGCCGCAGCGGCGCGCGGGTCTCCGTGGAGGTCGAGCCGGGCCTGCCGCCGGTCCACGGCGACCCCGTCCTGCTCCAGCAGGTGATCCTCAACCTCACGCGCAACGGCCTCGACGCGATGGCCGCGACGCCGCCCGACGGCCGCAGGCTCGAGATCGCGGCGGCCCGCCACGGCGCCTGGGTGCGCATCTCGGTGCGCGACCACGGCACGGGCATCGACGAGGCCGTCGCCGAGCAGGTCTTCGCGCCGTTCTTCACCACGAAGAGCGAGGGCATGGGCATGGGACTGTCCATCTGCCGGTCCATCGTCGAGCTGCACGGCGGCCGCATCGGCTTCCGCCGGGTCGACGGCGGCACCGAGTTCCACCTGCAGCTGCCCCCCGCGCCATGATCCACATCGTCGACGACGAGGAGGCGCTGCGCGACGCGCTGCAGTGGCTGCTGCGCTCGCGCGACCTGCCCTCCCGCACGTTCGCCTCGGGCGAGGCGTTTCTCGCCCACGCGCGCTCGCCGCTCGCCGCGACCGACGCGCCCGGCTGCATCCTGCTCGACGTCCGCATGGACGGGATGAGCGGCACGGAGCTCTTCGAGCGCCTCGCCGCGGAGTCGCTGTGCCCGGCCTGGCCCGTCATCTTCCTCACGGGGCACGGCGACGTGCCGATGGCCGTCGAGGTGCTGAAGAACGGGGCCTTCGACTTCGTGGAGAAGCCCTTCAACGACAATTCCCTGGTGGACCGCCTCGAGGCCGCCCTCGCGCAATCCCGCCGGATCCTCGAGGAGCGGAGCGCCCGCGCGTCGCTGGAGGAGCGCCTCGCGACGCTCACGGAGCGCGAGCGCGAGGTGCTCGACCTCGTCGTCGAGGGGCTCTACAACAAGGTGATCGCCGACCGCCTGGGCATCGCGATGCGCACCGTGGAGGTCTACCGGGCGCGCATCTTCGAGAAGATGGGGGTCGCGAGCGCCGTGGAGCTCGCGAGCCTGCTGGCAGCGAGGAAGCGCGAGGACTGAGCCGGCCCCGCGCGCAGGCTACATGCGCGACGGCAGCCAGGTGACGATGGCGGGGAAGAAGTAGAGGAGCCCCACCGCCGCCACCATGAGGAAGAAGAGCGGCATCGTGACCCGCGCGATCCACGGGATCTGCTTCTTCGTCATCCCCTGCAGCACGAAGAGGTTGAAGCCCACGGGCGGGGTGATCTGGGCCATCTCCACCACCAGCACGATGAAGATCCCGAACCAGACGAGGTCGATGCCGGCCTTCTGGATGGTGGGCAGGATCACGCCCATGGTGAGCACGACCATCGAGATGCCGTCGAGGAAGCAGCCCAGGACGATGAAGAAGACCATGAGCGCGAAGAGCAGCCAGAAGGGCGCGAGGCCGAGGCCCGTGATGAACTCCGCGAGGTGGCGCGGCAGCCCGATGTAGCCCATGGAGAGCGTGAGGAAGGCCGCCCCCGCGAGGATGAGGGCGATCATGCAGTAAAGCCGCGTGGCGCCCATGAGGCTCTCGGCGAACACCTTGCGGCTCATCGAGCCCTGCATCCAGGAGAGCGCCAGCGACCCCACCACGCCCAGCGCCGCGGCCTCGGTGGCGGTGGCGATGCCCACGTAGATGGAGCCCAGCACGAGGGCGATGAGCGCGACCGGCCCGATGAGGTGGCGCGAGGTCGACACCTTCTGCAGGAAGGTCATCGGCGCGTCCGGCGGCGGGATGCGCCCGGGGTTCAGGAGCGACCAGATGACGGTATAGCCCATGAAGAGGCCCGCCAGGAGCAGCCCCGGCAGGACGCCTGCGATGAAGAGCTTGGTGATCGACACCTCCGCCGTCACGCCGTAGACGATCATGATGATCGAGGGCGGGATGAGAAGCCCCAGCGTGCCCGCGCCCGCGAGCGTGCCGATCGTCATGTCCTCGGGATAGCCGCGCCGTCCCAATTCCGGAAGCGTCATCTTGCCGATGGTGGCGCAGGTGGCGGCGCTCGAGCCCGACACGGCCGCGAAGATGGTGCAGCCAATGATGTTGGTGTGCAGCAGCCGCCCCGGGATCTTCTGCAGCCACGGCGCGAGGCCGCGGAACATGTCCTCGGAGAGGCGCGTGCGGAAGAGGATCTCGCCCATCCAGAGGAAGAGCGGAAGCGCCGTGAGCGTCCACGACGAGCTCGACCCCCAGATGGTGACGGCCATGGCGTCGCCCACCGGGCGGCTCGTGAAGAGCTCCATGCCGATCCAGGCCACGCCCAGGAGGGCGAGGCCGATCCACAGCGCGCTGGCGAGGAGCGCGAAGAGGAACGCGATGAGGACGGCGGTGATGAGGATGTCCACCGCGCTACTCCATGTGCTTCATCTCGGTCTCCGCCTTTTTCGTGGCGTGCGGATGGCGGCGGCGCAGGTGCAGCACGAAGTCGTCGGCCATGGCCACGAAGAGGACGATGGCACCGGCGGCCATCGCGATCTGCGGGATCCACAGCGGCGTAGCGTCGTTGCCCTGCGAGACGTCGTTGAAGGTCCAGGACTGCCACACCAGGCGCGCGCAGAAGACCGCGAGCACGGCGCAGAAGAAGGTGCCCGCCGCGTGCGACCACAGCTCCAGCGCGTGCGTCACCTTCGGGCCGAAGCGCTCCAGGAACAGGTTCACGCGGATGTGCTCGCCGCGCTTGAGGGTGTGCGCGAGCGCCAGGAAGGCCGCCGCCGCCATCGAGTAGCCGGCGTAGGCGTCGGAGCCGCGCAGGTTGAAGCCCGCGAGGCGCCCCACGACGCTCGCCAGCACCATCACGAGCACGCCCACCATGAAAAACGCCGCGGCCCAGGCCGCGGCGTCGTAGAGCGTGTCGAGCGCCTTGCGCACCGACTACTTCCGGAACGCCTCGACGATCGCCTTGCCGTCGGCACCAGCCGTCTTCAGCCACTCTTCCGTCAGCGTGGCGCCGATCTTCTGGAAGTCGGCCTTCAGCTGCGCCGAGGGGGGCGACACGTTCATGCCGTTCTTCTTCAGCTCGCCCAAGTACCAGGCGGTCTTCTCTTCCGAGATCTTCCAGCCACGGGTCTCCGCGTCGGCGGCGGCCTTGAGCACCGCGGCCTGGGTGGCCTTGTCGAGGGCGTCGAACGCCTTCTTGTTCACGATGATCAGGTTCTTCGGGAGCCAGGCCTGCGTGTCGTAGTAGTTCTTCACCACTTCCCACGCCTTCGTGTCGTAGCCGGTCGCGCCCGAGGTGATGTTGGCGTTGACCGCGCCGGTGGCCATGGCCTGCGCCAGCTCGGCGGCCTGGATGGTGACGGGCTGCGCGCCGGCCAGCTCGGCGATGCGCGAGATCATCGGGTTGTAGGCGCGCAGCTTCAGGCCCTTCATGTCGGCGACGGAATTGAGCGGCTTCGTCGAGTAGATGCCCTGCGGCGGCCACGGCACCGCGTAGAGGATCGCCATCCCCTGCTTGGCGAAGCGCTCCTCGGTCGCCTTCTTCGAGACCTTCCAGAGCTTCGCGGACTCCGCGTAGCTGGTGGCGAGGAAGGGCACGGAATCGAGGCCGAAGATCGGGTCCTCGTTCGAGTAGCCCGAGATGAGGATCTCGCCGATCTGCGCCTGCCCGCCCTGCACGGCGCGCTTGATCTCGTTCGCCTTGAAGAGGGACGCGGCCGGGTGCACGGTGATCTTGAGCTTGCCGCCGGTGGCCTTCTCGACGTCGGCCGCGAACTGGACGACGTTCTCGGTGTGGAAGTTGGTGGCGGCGTAGGGCGTGGGCATGTCCCACTTGGTCTGGGCGGCGGCGCCGAGCGACACGGCGAGCGCCAGGGCGCCCGACAGGGCGTGGATCGTTCTCATGGGGGTTCTCCGGATGGGGATCACAGCCCCCGAACGGTAGCGACCGCCGCCGCCCGTTGTCAATCCGATTGACACCGGCCGACCGGGGGGCGACATTGGCGCCTCGCACGCCTTCCCCTCATGAGCACCGCACAAACCGGCCGCTGGCAGTTCTGGATCGACCGCGGCGGCACGTTCACCGACGTGGTCGCCCGCCGGCCGGACGGCGCCATCGTCACCCACAAGCTGCTCTCCGAGAACCCGGAGCGCTACCGCGACGCGGCCCTGGCCGCCATCCGCCACTTCCTGGGGGTGGGCCCGGACGAGCCCATCCCGGTGGAGAGGATCGGGGCGGTGAAGATGGGCACCACGGTCGCGACCAATGCCCTCCTCGAGCGCAAGGGCGAGCCCACCGCCCTCTTCATCACGCGCGGGTTCCGCGACCTGCCGCGCATCGCCTACCAGAACCGGCCGAGGATCTTCGACCGCCACATCCGCCTGCCGGAGCTCCTCCACCGCCAGGTGGTGGAGGTGGACGAGCGCGTGGGCGCGCGCGGCGAGGTCGTGAAGGCGCTCGACGAGGCGCAGGTGCGCCGGGACCTGGCCCGGGCGTTCGCCGAGGGCTACCGGTCCGTCGCGATCGTCCTCATGCACGGCTACCGCTTCCCGGCGCACGAGGCGCGCGTGGCCGAGCTCGCGCGCGAGGCCGGCTTCCCGCAGGTGTCGGCGTCGCACGCCGTGAGCCCGCTCATGAGGATCGTGTCGCGGGGCGACACGACCGTGGTGGACGCGTACCTCTCGCCGATCCTGCGCCGCTACGTGGACCAGGTGGCGGGCGAGCTGCCCGGCGCGCGCCTCATGTTCATGCAGTCCTCCGGCGGCCTCACGGACGCGCACCGCTTCCAGGGCAAGGACTCCATCCTTTCCGGCCCCGCGGGCGGCATCGTGGGCATGGTGAAGACGGCGGAGGGCGCGGGCTTCCGCAAGGTCATCGGCTTCGACATGGGCGGCACCTCCACCGACGTGTCGCACTACGCCGGCGAGCTCGAGCGCGAGTTCGACACGCAGGTGGCCGGCGTGCGCATGCGCGCGCCCATGATGTCGATCCACACCATCGCGGCCGGCGGCGGGTCGATCCTGCACTTCGACGGCCAGCGCCAGCGGGTGGGGCCGGACTCGGCCGGCGCCAATCCCGGGCCCGCCTGCTATCGAAGGGGCGGCCCTCTCGCCGTGACCGACTGCAACGTGATGCTGGGCAAGATCCAGCCGGCGCACTTCCCGAAGGTCTTCGGGCTGGACGGCGACGAGCCGCTCGACGCGGCCGTCGTGCGCGAGAAGTTCAAGGCGCTCGCGGGCGAGATCGCCGCGGCCACGGGCAGGCCGCAGTCGCCGGAGCAGGTGGCGGAGGGGTTCCTGAAGATCGCCGTCGCGAACATGGCCAACGCCATCAAGTTCATCAGCGTCCAGCGCGGCCACGACGTCACCGAATACACGCTGCAGTGCTTCGGCGGCGCCGGCGGCCAGCACGCCTGCCTCGTGGCCGACGAGCTGGGCATGAGGCAGGTGTACATCCACCCGCTCGCGGGCGTGCTCTCGGCCTACGGAATGGGGCTCGCGCAGGTGCGGGCGCTGCGCGAGGAGGCGGTCGAGCTGAAGCTCGAGGGCGCGCAGGCGGAGCTCGAGGAGAAGACGGCGCGGCTCGCCGCGGCCTGCGCGAAGGAGCTCGAGGCGCAAGGCACTTCGGTCGAGCGCGTCGAGAGGCGCGCGCACCTCAAGTACGAGGGGACGGACACCTCCCTCGCCGTGCCGCTCGCCGACGCGGCCGCCATGCGCGCGGAGTTCGAGCGCCAGTACCGCGCCCGCTTCAGCTTCCTCATGCCCGACCGCGCGCTCATCGCCGAGGCGGTTTCCGTCGAGGCCGTGGGCGCATCGGACGCGCCGGCGGAGCGCGAGCAGGCGTCGCGGGCCGGGCGCGCCCCGGCCCAGCCGGCGGAGCATGTCGACATGACCACGGGCGGCCATCGCCACCGCGCGCCCGTCTACCTGCGCGACGACCTCGTTCCCGGCCAGCGCGTCGCCGGCCCGGCCGTCATCGCCGAGCGCAACGCCACCACCGTCGTCGAGCCCGGCTGGGAGGCGGAGGTGACGCCCCTCGACCACCTGGTGCTCAGGCGCGTGGTCGCGCGCGAAGTCCGCTACGCCGCCGGCACGCACGCCGACCCGGTGATGCTCGAGGTGTTCAACAACCTCTTCATGTCCATCGCCGAGCAGATGGGGGTGCGCCTCGCCCAGACGGCCTACTCGGTGAACATCAAGGAGCGCCTCGACTTCTCCTGCGCGCTCTTCGACGCCGAGGGCAACCTCATCGCCAACGCGCCGCACATGCCCGTGCACCTGGGCTCCATGGGCGAGTCGATCAAGACGGTCATCGCGAAGAACGCCGGTCGCATGAAGCCCGGCGACGTGTACGTGCTGAACGACCCGTACAACGGCGGCACGCACCTGCCGGACGTGACGGTCATCACGCCGGTGTTCGCCGAGGATCGGCCGGAAATACTCTTCTACGTCGGCTCCCGCGGCCACCACGCCGACATCGGCGGCATCACGCCCGGCTCCATGCCCCCCTTCTCGAGGAACGTGGAGGAGGAGGGAGTCCTCCTCGACAACGTGAAGCTGGTCGAGGACGGCCGCATGCGGGAGGCCGAGATGCGCAGGCTCCTCGCCGCCGCCCGCTACCCGGCGCGCAATCCCGACCAGAACATCGCCGACCTGCGCGCGCAGGTCGCCGCCAACGAGAAGGGCGTGCAGGAGCTGCGGCGCATGGTGGCCCACTTCGGCCTGGACGTGGTGAAGGCGTACATGAGGCACGTGCAGGACAACGCCGAGGAGTGCGTCCGGCGCGTGATCGGCGTGCTGAAGAACGGCGAGTTCGCCTACGAGATGGACAACGGCGCCGTCATCCGTGTGCGGATCGGGATCGGGGCGGACCGCCGCAGCGCCGTCATCGACTTCGCGGGCACCAGCGCGCAGCTCGAGAGCAACTTCAACGCGCCCTCGGCCGTGGTGTACGCGGCGGTGCTCTACGTGTTCCGCACCCTCGTGGACGACGACATCCCGCTCAACGCCGGGTGCCTCAAGCCCCTCGAGGTGCGCATCCCCGAGGGCTCGATGCTGAACCCGCGGCCGCCCGCCGCGACGGTGGCCGGCAACGTGGAGACCTCGCAGTGCATCACCGACGCGCTCTACGGCGCCCTCGGGGTCATGGCCGCTTCCTACGGCACCATGAACAACTTCACCTTCGGCAACGAGACGTACCAGTACTACGAGACGATCTCGGGGGGCACGGGCGCCGGACCCGGGTTCCCCGGCACGGACACCGTGCAGGCGCACATGACCAACTCGCGCCTCACGGACCCGGAAGTCCTCGAGTGGCGCTACCCGGTGCGCGTGGACGCCCACTCCATTCGCGCGGGCAGCGGTGGCCGCGGCAAGTGGAGCGGCGGCAACGGCGCCACGAGGCGCATCCGCTTCCTCGAGCCCATGACCGCGGCGATCCTCGCGGGGCACCGGCGCGTGCCACCCTACGGCGTGGGGGGCGGCCAGCCCGGCGACCTCGGCCGCAACTGGGTGGAGCGCGCCGACGGCACCCGCACCGACCTGGGCTTCGCCGACGAGGCCGAGGTGGGCCCCGGCGACGTCTTCGTGATCGAGACTCCCGGCGGAGGCGGGTTCGGCGCGCCCTGACCGGGGGGTACCATGGTCGCCGAGAGCTGGCCCGCGTGGGCCGTCGCTGCAAGAGGAGAACGCGCATGGATGATCCGCGGGCCCGGGCGAAGGACATACTCGCCAACGTCGAGCGCGTCATGGCCGGGCAGGCGGACACGCTGCGGCAGGTCCTGGCCGCGTTCCTCGCCGGCGGCCACGTGCTGCTCGAGGACAACCCCGGCACGGGCAAGACCACGCTCTCCAAGGCGCTCGCCGCGAGCGTGAGCGCGCAGTTCCGGCGCGTGCAGTTCACGCCGGACCTCCTGCCCTCCGACATCCTCGGCGTCTCCGTCTTCAACCCCCGGGACCAGACCTTCGTCTTCCACGCCGGCCCGATCTTCACGCAGATCATTCTCGCCGACGAGATCAACCGCGCGTCGCCGCGCACGCAGTCGGCGCTCCTGGAGGCGATGGCCGAGGGCCAGGTGAGCATCGAGGGCAGCACGACCGCGCTCGACGACCTCTTCTTCGTGATCGCCACGCAGAACCCCGTCGAGTTCCGCGGAACCTACCCGTTGCCCGAGGCGCAGATGGACCGCTTCGCGATCCGCCTCTCGCTGGGCTACGTCGACGCCGAGACCGAGGCAGCCATCGTGCAGGCGCAGGAGAAGCGCCACCCCCTCGAGGGCCTCGGGGCCGTGGCCTCGGCCGACGAGGTGCGCGCGCTGCGCGCGGCGGTGAAGGCGGTGCGCGTCTCCCCGGTGATCCAGCGCTACATCGTCGACCTCGTGCGCGCGACGCGCGGAGCCGCGGGCGTGCAGCTGGGGGCGGGGCCGCGCGCCTCGATCGCCCTCACGCGCCTCTCGCAGGGGCTGGCGCTCGTGGGCGGCGAGGACTTCGTGACGCCGGATCACGTCCGGACGCTGGCCGTGCCGGTGCTGGCGCACCGCCTCGCGCTCGACCCGCAGGCGAAGTTCGCCGGCGTGACGTCGCGGGCCGTCGTCTCCGAAATCCTCGCGGCCACGCCGGTCCCGGCGTAGGCACGGCCGTGTGGCGTCTCGCCTGGCGCATCTTCCGCGGGCTGGGGGCCGCCCAGCACTGGGTCCGCCGCCATTTCACGCCGTCCGGGGTCTTCGTGATCTCGGCGGCGACGCTCGCGGCGGCGTTCGGCGTGGACACCAACCAGAGCCTCGCCTACAAGATCTTCACCTCGCTCGTCGCGCTGCTCGCGGTGTCGTGGGCCGCGAGCCGCCTCGCGCGGGGGCGGTTCGAGGTGCGGCGCGAGCTGCCACGCGCCGTCGCCGCCGGCGAGTCGTTCCACTACCGCGTGAGGCTGCGCAACCTCGGTGAGCGCGCGGTCGTCGGCGCCTCGCTCCTCGAGGACGCCGGCGATCCCCGCCCGCCCTTCGAGGTCTTCCGCGCCGAGGCCAGCGCGCCCATCTACCGCGAGTGGTGGCGCGTGCTCGAGCGGCACCGCGTCGCCTCGATCGACGCCTGCCCCGTTCCCGCGGTCGATCCGCGCGGCGAGGTGGAGCTGCGCGTGACCGTGCGGACGTTTCGCCGCGGCCGGCTGAGCCTCGGGAACGCGACGGTCGCGCTTTCCGATCCCCTGGGGCTCATGCGCCGCGCGCAGCCGGCCGAGGCGCGGGACCAGGTTCTCGTGCTGCCGAAGCGCTACAAGGTGCCGCCCCTCGACCTGCCAGGCGCTCGACGCTTCCAGATGGGCGGGGTCACCCTGTCCTCGTCCGTGGGCGACTCGGGAGAGTTCCTGGGGCTTCGCGACTACCGGCCGGGCGATCCCATGCAGCGCATCCACTGGAAGAGCTTCGCGAGGCGCGGCGAGCCCGTGGTGCGCGAGTACCAGGACGAGTACTTCGAGCGCCACGCGCTCGTGCTGGACACGTTCTGCGCGCGCGGCCAGGAAGCCGCCTTCGAGGAAGCGGTCGCGGTAGCCGCCTCGCTCGCGGAGACGGTCGATACGCGCGAGTGCCTGCTCGACCTCATGTTCGTCGGGGCCGAGGCCTACACCTTCACCGCGGGGCGGGGACAGATGCAGTCCGACGGGCTGCTCGCGGTCCTCGCGGGGGTGGCTCCCTGCTACCGGCACCCCTTCAGCGTCCTCGGGGACGCCGTGCGCGCCAAGCGCGCGGCGATCTCGGGCGCCCTCGTGATCCTCCTTGCGTGGGACCCGGCTCGCCGCGATTTCGTGAGGGAGATGCAATCGGTGGGGCTCACGATGCGCGTCCTGGTCGTGAGCGCGGAGCCGGTCGCGGAAGCGCCCCCCTGGCTCAAGGTCCTCCAGCCGGGCCGCGTGCAGGGGGGGCTCGCCACGCTGTGAACACGCCGCCCCTCCTCCTCGGCGCCGCGGTCCTCCTGTGGGGATGGCTGGGCGACAACCTGCTCGTCGCCTTGCCCATCGCGGTGGTCCTCGAGGGATCGCGATTCGCGAGAGGGCGGGTCGAGCTGACCCAGGCGCAGCAGTTCCGGGTCGCCGACGCGAGCACGGTCATCGCCATCCTGGCGGGCGTCTCCTTCGCCGTGAGCGTGGGCTTTCCCAGGGCGGCCGTGCTCTTCTTCCACTGGCTGCCCATCGCGCTGATGCCGCTCGCCCTCATTCAGGCCTACGGGTCGGAGCGGGAGATCGACCTTCGCGTGCTCTTCTGGAGCATGCGGCGCCAGACGTTCCGCGAGCCGCGGGGCATCAACCTCGGCTATCCGTATCTTCTCCTGTGGGTGGTCGCGGCGAGCGCGGCGCCCGACCCGAGCGTCGCCTTCGACGCCGGCCTCGCGATCATTCTCGCTTGGGCGCTCTGGCCCTTCCGGCCGGATCGGCGGCGGGCGGTGGCATGGCTCGCGCTGGTGGCGATCGCGGGAGGGCTGGGATTCGCCGGGTCGATCGGCCTTCGCAACCTCCAGTTGTGGCTCGAGGGAGCGGCGACCGAATGGCTCGGCGGCGGCGGCTCGAAGGTGAATCCCTACCGCAGCGTGACGGACATCGGGCGGCTGGGGGAGCTCAAGATGTCCGACGCCATCGTGCTGCGCGTGCGCGCCGACGCCGACCTCGCGACTCCGCTGCTGCTGCACCACGCGAGCTACGTGAGCTACGACGGCGCCAACTGGGTGGCGCGCGGCGGCTCCTTCGCCCCCGTGCCCCCGGAGTCGGCCGGCCGGTGGAAACTGGGAGAGGGCGAACCGCGCTACACGCTCACGATCCACGACCAGGCGCCGAACGGAGATCCGGTGCTGAGCCTGCCCGCGGGCGCGATCGGGGTGTCGGGGGCGGATTTCCGATCGCTCCGGGGGAATTCCCTCGGTGCGGTCCAGGGCCGCTCGCCGCCCGGGCTCGTCGAGTACCGCGTCGGCGTCGACCCGCGATGGGCCGCCCGGCAAGGCCCGGCCGACCTCGACCTCCAGATACCGGCCAGGGAGAGGGAGATGGTCGAGCGCGTGGCGAGATCGTGGGGCCTCGCGGGCCTCGCCCCGGAGGCCGCGGTGGAAGCGCTGCGGAAGCGGTTCTTCGCGGAGTTCCGGTATGCGACCTTCCAGGAGGCGGCGGCCCGGGGGCGCACGCCGCTCGGGGATTTCCTCGAGGGATCCCGCGCGGGGCACTGCGAGCTCTTCGCGACCGCGACCACGCTGCTCCTGAGGGCGGCGGGCGTTCCCGCGCGTTACGCGACGGGCTACTCGCTGCAGGAGTGGAGCGGCTTCGAGAAGGCCTGGGTCGCGCGCGAGCGGCACGCCCACGCGTGGTCGCGGGCCTGGGTCGGCGGCCGCTGGATCGACGTCGACACGACGCCGCCCGCGTGGTTCGACCTCGAGGGCGAGCAGCGTCCCGCCTGGTCGGGCTTCCTCGACGCCTGGTCGTGGCTGCAGTTTCGCGTCGCCCTCTGGCACCGCGAGGCGGGCCCGTTGGAGCGGGGGCTCGTCTACGCGGCGCCGTTGCTCCTACTCGTCGCCTGGCTCGCCCGGCGCATGGGGCGCCTGTGGAGGCCGGCGCTCCGGAAGGCGCCCGGGGGCGATGGCACGATGCCGGCCGACGAATTCGGGGGCTCGGAGCTCGCGCGCGCGGCGCGCCTTCTCGAGTCGCGGGGCCACGGCCGCCGGCCCGGCGAGACGTGCCGCGACTGGCTCGCGCGCCTGGGCCCCGCCATCGCGGACCCGGCGCAGTTCGCGCAGATTCTCGCGTTCCACTACCGGTTCCGGTTCGACCCGCGGGGGCTCACGCCCGCGGAGCACCGGGAATTCGCGGCCGCGGTCGATCGCTGGCTGCGAAATGCGCCGGCGCTTGACTTCGCGCAGAAGTTGTCGCCGAAGGGCAACGCACCATTTCGATAACAGTTGGTGGCGCCCGGCACTGCGTATAAAATGGGCGCCTTTTCCGCGGCTCCCAGACCACTACAAACGCCGTGAAGATCGGCCCCATCACCCTCAGGAACAACCTCGTCGTGGCTCCCATGGCGGGCGTGACGGATCGACCGTTCCGCCAGCTGTGCAAGGCCATGGGCGCCGGCATGGCCGTGTCCGAGATGGTCGCGTCCAACTCGCTCCTCTGGGGCTCGGAGAAGACCATTCGCCGGGGCAACCACGATGGCGAGGTCGAGCCCAAGGTCATCCAGATCGCGGGCTCCGACCCGGCGATGATGGCCGAGGCGGCCCGCTACAACGTCGACAAGGGCGCCCAGATCATCGACATCAACATGGGCTGCCCGGCCAAGAAGATCTGCAATGTCGCCGCGGGCTCGGCGCTGCTCCGGGACGAGCCGCTCATCGCGCGCATCGTCGAGGCGGTGGTGAGGGCGGTGGAAGTGCCCGTCACCCTCAAGTTCCGCACCGGCTGGAGCAAGGAGAGCCGCAACGCCCTTTCGATCGCGCGCATCGCCGAGCAGTCCGGCATCGCCGCCATCGCGCTCCACGGCCGCACGCGCGCGTGCATGTACACGGGCGAGGCGGAGTACGACACGATCAAGGCGGTGAAGGCCTCCGTGGGCATCCCCGTGATGGCCAATGGCGACATCGACTCGCCCGAGAAGGCGAAGTTCGTGCTCGCGTACACCGGGGCGGACGCCGTGATGATCGGCCGGGCCGCGCAGGGCCGGCCGTGGATCTTCCGCGAGGTCGAGCACTTCCTCAGGACGGGCGCGAAGCTCGCGCCGCCGGAAGTCACCGAGATCCGAGACGTGCTCCTCGGCCACCTGGACGACCTCTACGCCTTCTACGGGGCCGAGCGGGGCTCGCGCGTGGCGCGCAAGCACATCGCCTGGTACACGAAGGGGCTGCGCAATTCCGCGCTCTTCCGCGCCCGCATGAACCAGCTCGACACTTCGGAGGAACAGCTCGCCGCCGTCCGCCTCTTCTTCGACGGCCTGGCCGAGCGCTCCGAGCGCCTCGAATACGACGATGAGGTGGCCCTTGCAGCCTAGAACCCACGCGAGGCCCGCCGCCCGGGCCGAAGCCGCCGAGCGCGAGAACGACCTGTCCTCGACCGTTCGCAAGATGATGAAGCAGTACTTCAAGGACCTCGACGGCGAGAAGGCCTCGGGCATCTACAACATGGTCGTGAACTGCGTCGAGAAGCCGCTCCTCGAGGTGGTCATGAACCACGCGCAGGGCAACCAGACCCGCGCCGCCGAGCTTCTCGGCATCAACCGGAACACCTTGCGCAAGAAGCTGCAGGAACACGGCCTCGACTGACGCCGCTCGTCCTCAAGCGCACCGAGGGACGAACCATGCCTAGCGACCAGATCCGAATCCAGCGGGCGCTGCTCAGCGTCTCCGACAAATCCGGCGTCGTCGAATTCGCGAAGGCCCTCGCCTCGCACGGCGTCGAGCTGCTCTCCACCGGAGGCACCGCGAAGCTCCTCGCCTCGAGCGGGCTGCCCGTGATCGAGGTGGGCGACTACACCGGGTTCCCCGAGATGATGGACGGCCGCGTGAAGACGCTGCACCCCAAGGTGCACGGCGGCATCCTCGCGAGGCGCGACCTTCCCGACCACGTCGAGGCGATGCGCGAGCACGGCATCCCGCCCATCGACATGGTGGTGGTGAACCTCTACCCCTTCGCGCAGACGGTGGCGAAGCCCGGCTGCTCGATGGACGACGCCATCGAGAACATCGACATCGGCGGCCCCACGATGGTGCGCGCGGCGGCCAAGAACCACGCCTTCGTCGCGATCGTCACCGACCCGGCCGACTACGCGGGGCTCGCGCAGAAGCTCGCCGCGTCAGGCGGCAGGCTGGGGCTCGACGACCGCTACGCGCTCGCGGCCAAGGCCTTCAGCCACACGGCCGAGTACGACGGCATGATCTCCTCCTGGCTCACCGCCCGCGACGCGAAGGGCGCCGCGCGGGAGTTCCCCGACCGGCTCAACCTTTCCTTCCGCATCGCGCAGACGCTGCGCTACGGCGAGAACCCCCACCAGCACGCCGCGTTCTACGTCGAGGGCGCCCCGGCGCGCGGCACGCTCTCGCGCTTCCGCCAGCTGCAGGGCAAGGAGCTCTCCTACAACAACATCGCCGACGCCGACGCGGCCTGGGAGTGCTGCCGCACCTTCGACGTCCCCGTCTGCGTGATCATCAAGCACGCCAACCCCTGCGGGGTGGCGATCGCCCAGTCGCCGCTCGAGGCGTACCGGCGCGCCTTCCTGACCGACCCCACCTCGGCCTTCGGCGGCATCATCGCCTTCAACGAGCCCGTGGACGGGCCCACCGCCGAGGCCGTGTCGAAGCAGTTCGTCGAGGTCGTGATCGCGCCGGCCTACGAGGCGGCGGCCCTCAAGGTCTTCGCCGCCAAGCAGAACGTGCGGCTCCTCGCCATCGACCTCGCCCGCGACCTGAACCGCCTCGACATGAAGCGCGTAGGCGGGGGTCTCCTCGTGCAGACGGCGGACGCCTTCGACGTGGCCGAGCTTCGCTTCGTCACGAAGAGGAAGCCCACCCAGGCCGAGATGAACGACCTCGTCTTCGCCTTCCGCGTGGCCAAGTTCGTGAAGTCGAACGCCATCGTCTTCTGCTCGAACGGCATGACGCTCGGCGTCGGCGCCGGGCAGATGAGCCGCGTCGACTCCACGCGCATCGCGTCGATCAAGGCGAAGAACGCGGGGCTCTCGCTCGCGGGCTCCGTCGCCGCCTCCGACGCCTTCTTCCCGTTCCGCGACGGGCTCGAGGTGATCGCGAAGGCCGGCGCCAGGGCGGTCATACAGCCGGGCGGCAGCGTCCGCGACGAGGAGGTGATCGCCTGCGCGAACGAGTACGGCATGGCGATGGTCTTCACCGGCATGCGGCACTTCCGCCACTAGGAGGCGGCCCTTGAAGCTCCTCGTCATCGGCTCGGGCGGCCGCGAGCACGCCCTCGCGTGGAAGCTCTCGCGCTCGGCGCGCGTCTCGAAGGTGCTCGTCGCCCCCGGCAACGCGGGCACCGCGTGCGAGGAAGGGCTCGAGAACGTCGACGTGTCGGGCAACGCCGACCTGGTGAAGCTCGCGAAGGACGAGAACGTCGCGCTCACCGTGGTGGGGCCCGAGGCACCGCTCGCCGCGGGCGTGGTCGACCTCTTCCGCGCCGAGGGCCTCGCGATCTTCGGCCCCACGAGGGCGGCCGCGCAGCTGGAGTCCTCGAAGGACTTCGCCAAGCGCTTCATGGTCCGCCACGGGATTCCCACGGCCCATTACGGCACCTTCACCGACGCCCGCGCGGCGCACGCGCACGTGGATGAGAAAGGCGCGCCCATCGTCATCAAGGCCGACGGCCTGGCGGCGGGCAAGGGCGTCGTGGTGGCGATGACGCTCCCCGAGGCGCACCAGGCCATCGACATGATGCTCGAGGGCGGCGGCATGGGCGAGGCGGGTCACCGCGTCGTCATCGAGGAGTTCATGGCCGGCGAGGAGGCCAGCTTCATCGTGATGGCGGACGGGAAGAGCGCGCTCGCCTTCGCCACGACGCAGGACCACAAGAGGATCTTCGACGGCGACCGCGGCCCCAACACGGGCGGCATGGGCGCCTACTCCCCCGCCCCGGTGGTCACCCCCGAGGTGCACGCCCGGGCGATGCGCGAGGTCATCCTGCCGACGCTGCGGGGAATGGAGGCCGAGGGAACGCCCTATGCCGGCTTCCTCTACGCCGGCCTCATGATCGACGCGAACGGGGCGCCGCGCGTGGTCGAGTTCAACTGCCGCATGGGGGATCCGGAGACGCAGCCCATCATGATGCGGCTGAAGAGCGACTTCCTCGACCTGCTCGAGCACGCCGTGGACGGCACCCTCGACCGCGCCGAGGCGGACTGGGACCGGCGCGCGGCCCTGGGCGTGGTCCTGGCGGCCGCGGGCTACCCCGACACGCCGCGCAAGGGCGACGAGATCACGGGGCTCCCGAAGGGCCTCGAGGACTGCCACGTCTTCCACGCCGGCACGGCGATGAAGGATGGCAAGGTCGTCACCGCCGGCGGCCGCGTGCTCTGCGTCACGGCGCTGGGCGACAAGGTGAAGATCGCCGCCGACCGCGCCTACGAGGTGGCGGCGGGCATCCGCTTCGAGGGGATGCAGTACCGCCGCGACATCGGCCACCGGGCCATCCACCGGAAATAAATGGACATCGAAGCCGTCAGGGCCTACCTCACGGGCCTACAGGACCGCATCGTCGCGAAGTTCGCGCAACTCGACGGCAAGCCCTTCCTGCGCGACGAGTGGAAGCGGCCCGAGGGCGGCGGGGGAGTCTCGCGCCTCATCGAGGAGGGCAATCTCCTCGAGCGCGGCGGCGTGGGCTTTTCCCACGTGATGGGGTCGAAGCTGCCGCCATCGGCCTCGGCGCACCGCCCCGAGATCGCGGGCCGGCCATGGGAGGCCATGGGCGTCTCGCTCGTCTTCCACCCGCGCAACCCCTACGTGCCCACCGCGCACATGAACGTGCGCTTCTTCGCGGCCAAGTCGCCGGACGGCGATGCCTCGAAGGCCGCGTGGTGGTTCGGCGGCGGCATGGACCTCACGCCCTACTACGGGTTCGAGGAGGACTGCGTCCATTTCCACCGCGTGAACCGCGACGCGCTCGCCGCGATCGGCCCGACGCTCCACCCGCGGTTCAAGAAGTGGTGCGACGAGTACTTCTACAACCGGCACCGCCAGGAGCCGCGCGGCATCGGCGGCACCTTCTTCGACGACTTCAGCGAGGGCGGATTCGAGGGCAGCTTCGCCGTGATGCGCGCCGTGGGCGACGCCTTCCTGCCCGCCTACGTGCCCATCGTCGAGCGGCGACGCGACATGCCGTACGGCGAGCGCGAGAGGGACTTCCAGGCGTACCGGAGGGGCCGCTACGTGGAGTTCAACCTCGTGTGGGACCGCGGCACGCACTTCGGCCTGCAGTCGGGCGGGCGCACCGAATCGATCCTCATGTCGCTGCCGCCGGTGGTGAAGTGGCGCTACGACTGGAAGCCCGAGGCGGGTACGCCCGAGGCCAGGCTCTACACCGACTTCCTGGTGCCGAAGGACTGGGCCTCCTAATCTAATCAGATTAGTTTTCCTGATCTGGTTAGATTACGGGGCTGGAAAAATGTCTTGGTAATCAGGCACTCTTCGCGTATAGTGCCGGTTGTGCGGTGCAGCAACCCGAGGTAGGCACCGCATTCGTTCATCGTCCCTGACCCCCCGGAAGAGAACTCTTCTCTTCCCGCAGCAGTTCCCCACGGTTAATTCCCAAGGATTGCGGAAATCGGTTGGTGCCGGTGTATTGGCCTGCCGACTTCGCGCGCCCCCTTCATCCCGGCGTTCGTGAGTTCCCCGTTTCCGACGACGGGCGGCGTGTCTTTTTCGCAATCGCCGTACGAAGCGCGTCCACCGGAATGGAAGCGCGGGAAACCAAGAATGAAATTCGAATCCCTGGGCCTCTCGGCCCCCATCTGCCAGGCCGTCGCCGCCGCGGGCTACACCGCGCCCACGCCCGTGCAGGAGCGCGTCATCCCCGAGGCCCTCGACGGTCGCGACCTGATGGTCTCGTCCCAGACCGGCAGCGGCAAGACCGCCGGCTTCATGCTCCCGGCGCTGCAGCTGCTCACCGAGGCGCACCCGGCCCACGGCCGCGGCCCGCGCGTCCTCGTGCTCGTGCCCACGCGCGAGCTCTCCATGCAGGTCACGAAGGCCGCCGAGACCTACGGCCGCAACATGGGGCGGGTGAAGACCGTCTCCGTGGTGGGCGGAATGCCCTACCCGGCGCAGAACCGCCTGCTGCAGGCCGGCGTCGACATCCTCGTCGCCACCCCGGGGCGCCTCCTCGACCAGATGCAGTCGGGGCGCATCGACCTCTCGCGCCTGCAGATGCTGGTGCTGGACGAGGCCGACCGCATGCTCGACATGGGCTTCAAGGACGACCTCGAGGCCATCGTCGCGCGCATGCCCGCCACGCGCCAGACGCTGCTCTTCTCGGCGACGCTCGACGGCAACATCGCGCGCCTGGCCGGCTCGATGCTGCGCGACCCCGCGCGCATCGAGATCGACACGCAGCGCACGAAGCACGAGAACATCGCGCAGCGCCTGCACTTCGCCGACGACCTGGGCCACAAGAACCGCCTGCTCAACCACCTGCTGCGCGACACGGAGATGAACCAGGCCATCGTGTTCACCGCGACGAAGCGCTCGGCGGACGAAGTGGCGCAGGACCTGCACTCCAAGGGCTTCGCGGTCGCGGCCCTGCACGGCGACATGAACCAGGGCGCGCGCACCCGCACCATCCAGGCGCTGCACCGCGGCCGCCTTCGCGTCCTCGTGGCCACCGACGTCGCCGCGCGCGGCCTCGACGTGCACGGCATCTCGCACGTCATCAACTACGACCTGCCGCGCCAGGCCGAGGACTACGTGCACCGCATCGGCCGCACCGGCCGCGCCGGGCGCAACGGCACGGCGATCAGCCTCGTCAACGCCCGAGAGCACGCCCAGGTGAGGACGATCGAGCGATTCACCGCGCAGCCGATCCCGGTCGGCGTGATCGAGGGGCTGGAGCCGAAGGTGCGGCATTTCGCGAAGCCTTCGGGGCCTTCGCGCCGCCCGCCCGGCAAGCCCCGCGGCAAGCCGCAGGGCCGTTCCTTCCGCTCGGGGCGGTAGCCAAAGTAATCAGATTGGAAAGCCCAATCTGATTACGAGCCCTCGAGGAGGATGAGGCAGCCGTTGCTCGCGGCGCGGCGCATGGCCTTGGGCTTCGAGTATTCGGGCGAATCCCACCAGGCCCGCGCCGCCTCCATCGAGGGGAACTCGATGATCACGCGCCGGCGCTGCGGCCAGTCGCCCTCGAGGACCTCGGCGGTGCCGCCGCGCGCGAGGAAGCGCCCCCCGTAGAGGGTGATCGTGGCGGGCACGAGCTCCGTGTAGGGCTTGTAGCCCTCGGGGTCCGTGATCTCGACTTCGGCGATGACGTAGGCGGCCATGCTCAGGCTTTCCGGTAGGCGGCGCGTACGGGATCGGCGCCGTGGATCTTCTCGAGGCGCCGCACGATGAAGTGCCCGCGCGCCATGTCCTGGTAGTGCCCGATGAACACGGTGTTCACCATCGCGCCCCCCGCGGCGCCCAGGACGGGTATCGCCTGGACGGCGGCCTTCTCGGAGACGACGACGCCGAAGCGCGCGCCGATGGCGGCGACGAGCCGCACGAGGGCCGGGGCGCCCGACTTCGAGAGCCCCTTCTTCGCGAGGTGGGCGGAAGCCTCCGAGACGGCGGAGGCGAGCGCCGCGCGGGCCGCGAAGTAGCCCGATTCGGCGGCGTTGTCGCGCTTGTCGCGCGTGGAGCCCAGCGCGAACACCTCCAGGCAGGCGAGCTTCGTGTCGATGTGGCGCGGGTTCTCGCCCTCGCTCGCCGCGATGTCGGCGATCGAGCGAAGCATGAGCGTCGTCGAAAGCGGCAGCTCCCAGCTCAGCGCCACGAGGCCGAACGCGCCGCCGGCAGCTCCCGAGGCCGCCGCGGCCATCCGGTGGAACTTGTCCTGCGACGAGACCCGGGGCCGCTCGCCCAGCGACGTCACGGCCACTTCCAGCGCCTTCATGAGCGCCGCCTCGGTCGCCTTGTGCACGCTGCGCTGCCAAGCGCCCGGCAGCATCTTCACGCCCTTCTCGACGGGGGAGCCCAGCATCGAGGCGAGCTTGGACCCGAGGCCCGGATTCTCGAGCAGCGCCTTGGCGCGCTTCAGGTCCGCGAGGTCGTCCTTGGTGAACGCGGTCATGCCGCCGATGTTACCGGAGGAACCGGGATCCGGAACGCCACGGGCTAGGAGCGGACGCGATCGGGCAGGGAGAGGATGCGATCGAGGAGCTTGGCGCCCCAGGCGGACGTCCTCGCCTGCACGCTCTCGGCCGGCTTCTGCGCGCGCACCAGGGCGGGCTGCTCCTTGAACTCGTGGTACCTGTTGAGCGCCGCGTCGACGTGGGCGCGCAGCTGCCGCACCTGGATGGGCTTGTCGAGGTAGCGGAAGACCTGCGCCTGGTTGATGAGCTCGATCACCAGCTCGGCGTCGGTGGTCTCGGCGACGAGGATGGAAAGTATCTCCGGATGCTGCGCCTTGAGGAGCTTGAACAGGGTGACGAGACCGTCCTGCCCGACGGCGAGATCCGCCACGATGAGCGCCACCTCCTCGGCCTCGAGCGCCTTCACCGCGTCGTCGGGAGTCGCCACCAGCCGCACCGGCGCCACTTCGCCCATCACCGACCGGAGCCCCTCCGCGAGCGCCGGCGACGAATCGACGACGAGGACCGACGCGTCGATCTTCTTCGAGGCGCGGCTCGGCGACGGGGGCTTCGCGGCCAGGTCGAGCGCGATGGCCACGGCTTCCGCGATCGTCTTCTGCACCTCGTCGTTGTCCCAGGGCTTCTTCACGAAGCGGAACACCTCGCCGTCGTTGATCGACCCCACGATCGCGGCCAGGTCCGAGTAGCCGGTGAGGAGCATGCGCACGGAGTTGGGCGACACCCCCTTCACCTGGCGCAGGAGCTCCACGCCCGTCATCTGCGGCATGCGCTGGTCGCTCACGACCACGTGGATGCCGAAGCGCTTCACGAACTCGAGCGCGAGCGGGCCGTTCTCCGCGGTGAACACGTGGTACTGCCCCCGGAAGAGGGTGCGCAGGGCGTTGAGGATGCGCTCCTCGTCGTCGACGAACAGCACGCGGGCCTTCTTCGCGTCCCCGTCCACGGCGAAGATCGAGGCCGGGGCCGGGCCCGCGGACGCCTCGGCCATGACGCCCGCGTCCCGCGCGCCCGCGATGAGGCGGGCCTTGTCCATGAGGCTCG
>JBBIJT010000024.1:0-31571 GCA_037445795.1 Betaproteobacteria bacterium
GTGGGCGGGCCCGCACCACCTGCACTACACCGCCCTGCCGGACTGGGCGCAGTCGGTCGGCATGATCTTCTCCCTCATCCTGCTGGCTCCCTCGTGGGGCGGCATGATCAACGGCATCATGACCCTCTCCGGCGCCTGGCATAAGCTGCGCACCGACCCGATCCTGAAGTTCCTCATCGTGTCCCTCTCGTTCTACGGCATGTCGACGTTCGAGGGCCCGATGATGTCCATCAAGACCGTGAACGCGCTGTCCCACTACACGGACTGGACGATCGGCCACGTGCACTCGGGCGCGCTCGGCTGGGTGGCGATGATCTCCATCGGCAGCCTCTACTACCTCATCCCGCGCCTCTTCGGCCGCACCGAGATGTACTCGGTCAAGGCGATCACGCTGCACTTCTGGATCACCACCATCGGCATCGTGCTCTACATCGCCTCGATGTGGATCGCGGGCGTCATGCAGGGCCTCATGTGGCGCGCCGTGAACGAGGACGGCACGCTCACCTACACCTTCGTCGAGAGCGTCAAGGCCACGTACCCGTACTACGTGATCCGGCTCGCGGGCGGCATCCTGGTCTTCTCGGGGATGTTCGTGATGGCTTGGAACATGTTCAAGACGATCGCCGCGGGCCGGGCGGTCGAGGGCGAGATCCCGCCGGTGGCAGCCGGCTCGGGCCTCGACGCACCCGCGCACGCGTGACGGAGACGAGACATGAAACTCACCCATGACATCATCGAGCAGAAGACCGGCCTCCTCGCGCTCCTCGTCGTGCTCGTCGTGAGCGTCGGAGGGCTGGTGGAGATCGTGCCCCTCTACTTCCAGCGCTCCACGACGGAGCCCGTGTCGGGCCTCAAGCCCTACGACGCCCTGCGCCTCGCGGGCCGCGACGTGTACCAGCGCGAGGGCTGCTACAACTGCCACTCCCAGATGGTCCGGCCGTTCCGCGCCGAGGTCGAGCGCTACGGCCACTACTCCGTGGCCGGAGAGTTCGTCTACGACCATCCCTTCCAGTGGGGCAGCAAGCGCACGGGCCCGGATCTCGCCCGCGTCGGCGGCCGCTACAGCGACGACTGGCACCGCACCCACCTGCGCAACCCGCGCGACGTGGTGCCGGAGTCGAACATGCCGGGCTACCCGTGGCTGCACAAGTCGCCGGTGGATGGCGACGGCCTTCCCGCGAGGATGAAGGCCCTGCGCGTGGTCGGCGTGCCCTACACCGACGCGGAGATCGCCTCCGCGCCCAAGGACGTCGCCGGCAAGACCGAGGAGGACGCGCTCATCGCCTACCTCCAGGAACTGGGCACCGTCATCAAGTCGCGGAGATAGGACCATGGACCTCACCACCATCCGCTCCGCGATCACGGTCGCGGCACTGATCACCTTCCTCGGCATCGTCGCGTGGGCTTGGTCCTCGCGCCGCCAGGCCGACTTCGAGGCCGCGGCACGACTTCCCCTCGAGGAAGACGACGCCGAACCTTCCCGGGAGAATGGACAATGAGCGATTTCGTCGACGGCTTCTGGAGCCTCTACGTCGCCGGCATCACCCTGGTATCCGTCATCGGCTGCGCGGTGTTCCTCACTACGCAGCACAAGAAGGGCATCCCCGGGCAGGCGGTGGGCACCACCGGCCACCAGTGGGACGAGGACCTCGCCGAGTACAACAACCCGCTGCCCAAGTGGTGGATGTGGCTCTTCTGGATCACGATCGTCTTCGCGCTGGTCTACCTCGCCCTCTACCCGGGCATGGGGTCGTTCAAGGGAGTGCTGGGCTGGTCCTCCACGGGCCAGTACCAGGCGGAGCAGGCGAGCGCCGACGCGAAGTTCGGGCCGGTCTTCCAGAAGTACGCGTCGATGGAGATCGAGGCGATCGCGAAGGACCCGAAAGCCAGGGCGATGGGCGAGCGCATGTTCCTCACCTACTGCTCGCAGTGCCACGGCTCCGACGCGCGCGGCGCGAAGGGCTATCCGAACCTGACCGACAACGACTGGCTGTACGGCGGAGAGCCGCAGACGATCCTCAACACCATCATGGAGGGGCGCAACGGCGTGATGCCCCCGATGGGCGCGGCCGTCGGCGGTCCCGAGGGCATCAAGCAGGTGGCCAACTACGTGCTTTCCCTCTCCGGGCTGGCGCACGACTCCAAGCTCGCCGAAGCCGGCAAGGAGAAGTTCGCCGCCTGCGCCGCCTGCCACGGTCCCGAAGCGAAGGGCAATCCCGCGCTCGGCGCCCCCAACCTCACGGACAAGACGTGGCTCTACGGCTCGAGCATCGCCACGATCTCCGAGGGCATCGAGAAGGGCCGCAACAACCGCATGCCGGCGCACAAGGAGTTCCTCGGCCCCGAGCGGTCGCGGATCCTCGCGGCCTACGTGTGGAGCCTCTCGCAGGGACCGGCCGCGGCCAAGTGAGCACGCCGAAGCCCGACTCCGGAACGGGGGCGCAGGTCGCCCCCGTCGTCCGCCTGAAGGAGGCGCCCGGCGCCGCGCGCGAGACCGAAAGCGCCCTCTTCGAGGTCCGCAAGAAGATCTACCCGCGGTCCGTCACGGGGTGGTTCGCCACCCTGCGCTGGGCCGCGGTGTGGTTCACGCAGGTCATCTTCTACGGGCTCTGCTGGCTTCCCTGGAACGACCGCCAGGCCGTCCTCTTCGACCTGGCCGCCCGCAAGTTCTACATCTTCGGCCTGGTCTTCTGGCCGCAGGATTTCATCTACCTCACGCTGCTGCTCGTCACGGCGGCGGTGTCGCTCTTCCTCTTCACGTCGGTGGCGGGCCGCCTCTGGTGCGGGTACGCCTGTCCGCAGACCGTCTACACCGAGATCTTCCTCTGGATCGAGCGCGTGTTCGAGGGCGACCGCAACGCGCGCACCAAGCTGGACGGCTCGCCGCTCACCGCGCGGAAGTTCGCGATCAAGGCCGGCAAGCACGCCGCCTGGGCGGCCTTCGGCTTCTGGACCGGCTTCACTTTCGTGGGCTACTTCACGCCCATCCGGGAGCTGGGGCACGAGGTCCTCACCTTTACCCTCGGCCCGTGGGAGACCTTCTGGATCCTCTTCTACGGCTTCGCCACCTACGGCAACGCCGGGTGGATGCGCGAGCAGGTGTGCAAGTACATGTGCCCCTACGCCCGCTTCCAGGGCGCCATGTTCGACCAGGACACCCTCATCATCGCCTACGACCGCGGCCGCGGCGACCCGCGCGGCGCGCGCGGCAAGAAGGCCGACCCGAAGTCCCTGGGCCTCGGCGACTGCGTCGACTGCAACATCTGCGTGCAGGTCTGCCCGACGGGCATCGACATCCGCGACGGCCTGCAGTACGAGTGCATCGGGTGCGCGGCCTGCATCGACGGCTGCGACCAGGTGATGGACAAGATGGGGTACCCGAAGGGGCTCATCCGCTACTCGACCGAGCACGCCATGCAGGAGCAATCCGGGCTCGGCGGCATCGTGAAGCGCATCGTCCGGCCGCGCACCCTTGTCTACACCGGGATCCTCGCGACCGTCGTCTGCGCGGCCGCCGTGGCGCTCTACCTGCGCATCCCCCTCAAAGTCGACGTCATCCGCGACCGGGGAGCGCTGGTGCGCGAGGTCGAGGACGGCGAGCTCGAGAACGTCTATCGCCTGCAGGTCATGAACGCGACCGAGTCGGCGCACCGCTACCGGATCACGGTGGATGGCCTGCAGGGCGTCCGCGTCGCCTCGGAGCCGGTCATCGACATGGCCGCCGCATCGACGCGGGCCTTCCCGGTCCGCATCCGAGTCCCGGCGCAGGCCACCGGCGGCGGCTCCCAGAAGATCATCATCTCGGTGACGGCCGAGGACGGCAGCGGCCTGCAGGTGCACGAGAAGGCCGCCTTCCTCTCGCCGCGAAAGGACGGGAATTGAACGCCGTGACCCTGCTGCGCGAACCCACCCCTTCGAGGCGCAAGCCCTGGTACCGGGAGCCCTGGCCGTGGCTCCTCATGGCCGGCCCCGCCGTGGTCGTCGTAGCCGGCATCACCACTGCGGTCATCGCTTTCCGCGGCGCGGACGGCCTCGTCGCCGACGACTACTACAAGCAGGGCCTCGGCGTGAACCGCCAGATCGCCCGCGACCGGGCAGCCCAGGACCTCGGCATCTCCGGCGCGATCGAGGTGCTTCCAGGCCGCGTGCGCATCTCGCTGCGCTCCTCGGCCGAGCTGCCCGACCGCCTGACCGTTCGCTTCGCGCACCCCTCGCGGGCCTCCGAGGACCGCGTCGTCCACCCTGCGCGCGTGGCCGACGGCGCCTGGGAGGCGCCGCTGCCCGACCTGCACGCCGGCCGGTGGCTCGCGATCGTGGAAACCGAGCGGTGGCGGGTCTCCGCGCACATGAACACCAACGCCGCCGCGGCGGCCGAGCTCTCCCCGGGCGTTCGCTGACGCCGGCGGCAGGGCCGAAACACAGGGAGGTACGAGCACATGGTCACGCAACGCATCGCCTGGGTCCTCTGGCCCGCGTTCCTGGTGGCCTGCGGCATGGAGGTCGTCTTCTTCACTCTCTTCGACCCCCAGGACCTGAGCTTCTTCGGCGCGCCGCTGGAGGCAAGCCGCATGACGATCTACTCGGTCGGGTTCTTCGCCTTCTGGGCGATGGGCGCGGCCTCCAGCTTCCTCACCTGTTTCCTCCAGCGCTCGCCGTGGGAGGTGAACCGCTGCCCGCTTCCCGCGGTCGATCGCCCCGAGGGCTGCCCCAAGCGCGAGGGGCCCGGCTGCTGCCCCTAGAGGGCCTTCACGACGTCGACCAGGCTCGGGTCGTCCTCCACCGGGAACGCCTCGAAGCCGAGGCGGTCCATGAGCTCGAGCATGGAGTCGTTCGAGGCGAGCACCAGCCCGCGCAGGCGCTCGATGCCGGCAAACCGCGCGTGCGTCATGAGCCGCGCCATGAGCTTCGAGGCGAGCCCCTTCCTCTGCGCCCGGTCGGCGATGACGATGGCGAACTCCGCGCTCGCGGGGTTCGGGTCCCGGACGTAGCGCGCCACGCCGATGATCGACTCCCTGTCGCCCTCCCGGCGGCTGGCGATGAGGGCCATCTCGCGGTCGTAGTCGATCTGCGTGAAGCGCGCGATCATCTCTGGCGTCACGTGCCGCACGATGGAGAGGAACCTGAGGTAGCGCGACTCGTCCGATAGCTCGGTGATGAATTCGGTCTCCATCTCGGCGTCCTCGGGGCGGATGGGGCGGATGGTCACCTCGGTGCCGTCGCGAAGCCGCTCGATCACCTCGAGCGCCTCCGGATACGGATGGATGGCGAGGTGGGAATACCGGCTGTCCAGGTGGCGGCGGGCCGGGTCGATGACCACCCGCGCGTCGAGGGCGACCGCGCCGGTCGGGTCGAGCAGCAGCGGGTTGATGTCCATCTCCGCGACCCACGGCAGCGCGCACACGAGGTCCGAAACCCGCAGCAGGACGTCGATCAGCGCCTCGCGGTTGGCCGCGGGGACGTTGCGGTAGGCGCCCAGCAGCCTCGCCGCGCGCGTGCGGTCGATGAGGTCGCCCGCCAGCCTCACGTTGAGGGGCGGGATGCCGACGGCGTTGTCGCGCAGCAGCTCGACCGCCACGCCGCCGGAGCCGAAGCTGATGGCCGGGCCGAAGGCGGGGTCGGTCGTCACGCCGATCATCAGCTCGCGCCCGTCCCGGCGCGCGACCATCGACTGCACGAGCACGCCGGAGACCTTCGCCTCGGGCCGCATGCGGTGGACCGTCGCGATGATGTCGTCGAACTGGTAGCCAACGTCCCTCGCGTCGCGGATGTCGAGGCGCACGCCGTTCACGTCGGACTTGTGCGTGATGTCCGGTGAAAGGATCTTCATCACCACCGGGTAGCCGATGGTCTCCGCCGCGCGGACGGCCTCCTCGTGCGTCGTGGCGACGACGAAAGGCGGCACGGGGACGCCGAAGGCGGCGAGCAGCGACTTCGCCTCCACCTCGTTCAGCAAAGTGCGCTCCTGCGCGAGCGCGGCCTGGAAGATCTCCTCGGCGCGGCCGATGTCGTGCTCCACCGTAGCGGACCGCGGCGACGGCGACTCGAGCAGCAGTCGCTGGTTCTTCACGTGCGTGGCGAGCGCGGCGAACGCCTGCACCGCGACCTCGCCGGAACGGTAGGCCGGCACCCCGGCTTCCTCGACGCGGTGGCGCGTGGCGACGACGCTCGCCTCGCCCAGCCAGGCGGTGAGGAACGGCTTGGCGGATTCCTTGGCCACCGGGAGTATGCAGTCGGCGACCGACTCGGCCGTGGCGATGCCGGTGGGGCAGAACGCGGTGATCACCGCGTCCACGTTGGGGTCCGCCGCGACGATCTTCGCCGCGTTGCCGATGCGCTCGCCGTCGGCGTCCCCGATCACGTCGACGGGATTGGCGTGCGACCAATGCGCCGGCAGGAAGCCGTTCAGCTTCTCGATCGTCTCCGGCGCGAGCTTCGCCAGCTGGACGTTCTCGGAGCTGCACGCGTCGGCCGCGAGGACCCCAGGCCCGCCGCCGTTGGTGACGACCGCCAGGCGGTCGCCGTAGGGCTTGCGCCGCAACGACAGGGCGCGCGCCGTGGCGAAGAGGTCCTGCGCGCTGTGCACGCGAACCACGCCGCACCGGGCGAGGACCGCGTCGAATACCGCGTCGTTTCCCACGAGCGCGCCGGTGTGCGAGCGCGCCGCCTGCGACCCGGAGGCGTAGCGGCCCACCTTGAGCACGATCACGGGCTTCGCCCGCGCGATGGCGCGCAGGCTGCTGATGAAGGTGCGCCCGTCGTGGATGCCCTCGACGTAGAGCAGGACGCTCTCGGTCTTCGGGTCGAACAGGAGGTAGTCGAGCACGTCGCCGAAGTCGATGTCGGCCGCGCCGCCCAGCGACACGACGCTCGAGAGCCCGACCTTGGTGCTGGCGGCCCAGTCCACCAGCGCCGTGCAGATGGCGCCCGACTGGGAGACCAGCGCGATGCTGCCCGCCTCGCAGGCCGTGCGGCAGAAGGACGCGTTGAGGCCGATCGAGGGCCGCAGCATGCCGATGCAGTTGGGCCCCAGGATGCGCACCTCCGAATCGCGTGCCGTCTGGACCACGCGCCTCTCGAGCTCCCGGCCCGCCTCGCCCGCCTCGCTGAAGCCCGCGGAAAGCACGATCGCCGCGGGCACGCCGGCCTTGCCCGCCTGCGCGATGATGTCCGGCACCGCGGGCGCGGGGGCCGCCACCACGACGAGGTCCACGACCTGCGGAAGGTCCTCGATCGAGGCGTGGCAGGGCTGCCCATCCAGCTCCTTGTGGCGCGGGTTCACGAGGTGGATCGGGCCGCGGAAGCCGCCCGCCCGCAGGTTGGCGAGGACGACCTGCCCCAGCGATCCCGGCCGCGAGCTCGCGCCCACCAGGGCCACCGAGGCCGGCGACAGCAGCGGGTGCAGGGGGTGGACCAGCTTGGATATGCCCGGCTCCGCGGGAACGGCGGCGGAATCGGGGATGCGGAAGCGCCTGGCCGCCAGGCGATTGCGAAGCTTGACGCTCATGGGGGCCCCTTCATCGAGCGAACGTCTTGGGCCCGCTCCGGCTCTCCGCCTCCTCCTGGCATTTCACGCATCTCGATGCGGCGGGTTGCGCTTCGAGGCGGGCGAACCCGATCGGGTCGCCGCAATCCTTGCACAACCCGTACTCGCCGCTCTGCAGGCGGCGTTCGGCGGCCACGATCCCGATGAGGGCCGCCCGGACCTGACCGGCACCCGCGACATCGCGCTCGAACTCCGCTTCGGCCAGCGCGCCGTCGCCCGTGATCCCGAGGTCCCGGAAGAGCTCCGCGTCCTCCCCGCTCAATTCCCCGGAGGCGCGCCGCACCGCCGCCAGCGACTCGCGCTTGAGGCGGCCGAGCTCGTCTCGCAGCCGCGCCAGCTGGCGGGCGTCCAGGCCGTTCGTGGGGGACGCGGCGGCCATCTAGCGGACCACGAGAACGGGAACGCTCGTGCGCGCGAGCACCTTCTGCGTCTCGCTGCCGAGCAGCAGGGCCTCGAAGCCCTTGCGGCCGTGGGAGGCCATCACGATGAGGTCGGCCTTCGCCTTGCGCGCCGCGCCGAGGATCTCGTCGGCCGGCGAGTCGCCGAAGAGGTGGACCACCTCGGCCTCGACTCCCTCCTTGAGCGCGAGGGCGGTGTCCTTGGCGAACACCTTCTCGGCCGCGGCCTTGCAGTCGCGCTTGTAGTCCTTCTCCGACGGCCAGTCGATCATCACCCCGTCGGGGTAGTACGGCGTGCGGTAATCGGGCGTCACATGGACGATCGTGAGCAGCGCCCCGGAGCCGTGCGCGAGAGCGGCAGCCGTCTTCACCGCGTGGGCGGAGCGCTTGGAACCGTCGGTGGCGCAGAGGATGCGTCTGAACATGGCAGGTCTCCTCTGGTGGGGAAGGTGTGCTGGATTCATGCTACCCCCGGAACCCCCTCCTCGGTTGACCGGGATCAAGCGGGGGGGCGCGCCCCGCGACGGGCGTCAGGGCGCGTTCTGCGCCTGCGCCATGACCCGCTTGAGGCCCGCGATGTCGAGGATGCGCACGTGCTTCTGGTGCACCTCGATCAGCCCGTCCTCCTGGAACCGCGAGAAGAGCCGGCTCACCGTCTCGAGCTTCATCCCGAGGTAGCTGCCGATCTCGTCGCGCGTCATGCGCAGCACGAACTCCGACGCGGAGAAGCCGCGCGCCGTGAGCCGCTGCGAGAGGTTCACGAGGAAGGCGGCCAGGCGCTCCTCGGCGCGCATCGACCCGAGCAGCATCATCACGCCCTGGTCGCGCACGATCTCGCGCGACAGGACCTTGTGGAAATGGCGCTGCAGCGGCTCGAAGTGGCGCGAGAGGTCCTCGACGCGGGCGAAGGGCATCACGCAGACCTCGCTGTCCTCGAGCGCGGTGAGGGTGCACGTGTGGCGGTCGCCGCCGATGCCGTCCATGCCGAGCAGCTCGCCGGCCATGTAGAAGCCGGTCACCTGCTCGCGGCCGTCCCCGCTCGTGAGCGTGCTCTTGAAGAAGCCGTAGCGCACCGCGTAGAGCGCGGAGAACGGCTCGCCGCCGTAGAAGAGGCTGTCGCCCCGCCGCACCTTGCGCCGCGTGGAAACGAGGTTGTCCAGCGTCTGCAGCTCCTCGGCCGAAAGGCCGACGGGCAGGCACAGCTCGCGCAGGTTGCACTGCGAGCAGGCGGTGCGCAGGCGTGTCAGCGTGGCGAGGACCGGTTCCGTCATGGTGCGCTATTGTAGACGGCAGCAAAGCGTCCGGCGACCCTTGATCGTCGTCAACCCCCCTGCACGCCATTGACGGAAGATGCGATCCATGCTTTCGGCCCCCACCCAGACCGCCCCCGGCGCCGCCCCGGCCGCCCCCCGCCCCGAGTCGCTCCCGGCGATGATCGACCTCGATCTCGTCCAGCGCTTCGACAAGCTCGGGCCGCGCTACACCAGCTACCCGACGGCCGACCGGTTCGTCGAGGCCTACGACGAGCAGTCGTTCCGCCAGGCCATGCGCACGCGCCTGATCGGCGCCGTGCGCCAGCCGCTGTCGCTCTACGTCCACCTGCCCTTCTGCAACACGATCTGCTTCTACTGCGGCTGCAACAAGGTCGTCACGCGCGACAAGTCCCGCGCCGCCCGCTACCTGCAGTACCTCTCCAAGGAAGTCCAGATCCAGGCCGAGCTCGCCGGCGACCACCGCCGCGTCCGGCAGATGCACTGGGGCGGGGGAACTCCCACCTTCCTCTCGGACCACGAGATGCGCGTCCTGTGGGACATGCTGCGCTCGAACTTCGAGTTCGAGCCGGACGGCGAGTACGCGATCGAGATCGACCCGCGCTCCTGCTCCCCGGAGACGGTGCGCCTGCTGGCGGAACTGGGGCTCAACCGCGCGAGCTTCGGCGTCCAGGATTTCGACCCGGCCGTGCAGCGCGCCGTGAACCGCATCCAGCCCTACGAGATGACCCGCGACGTCTTCAACGCCTCGCGGGAATGCGGCTTCAAGTCGCTCAACATCGACCTCATCTACGGGCTCCCCAAGCAGAGCGTCTCGAGCTTCGCGGACACGGTGGAGCGCGTGCTGGAGCTGCGGCCCGACCGCATCGCCCTCTACAGCTACGCCCACCTTCCCCAGCGCTTCAAGCCGCAGCGGCGCATCCTCGACGTGGACCTGCCGAGCGCCGCCGAGAAGCTCTCCATCCTCGCGCGCGCCATCGACCTGTTCAACCGCGCGGGCTACATCTACATCGGGATGGACCACTTCGCCCTTCCCGACGACGAGCTCGCGCGCGCCCAGCGCTCCGGGACGCTCACGCGCAACTTCCAGGGCTACACCGTGGGCCCGGACGGCGACATGCTCTCGGTGGGCGTCTCCGCCATCGCGAAGGTCGGCCCGACCTACAGCCAGAACGCGCGCGACCTCCCGGCGTACTACGACTCGCTGGACCAGGGGCGGCTTCCGATCATCAGGGGCCTCGAGCTCACGGCCGACGACCTCGTCCGCCGCGCGATCATCGTGGCGCTCATGTGCCAGTTCTGCGTGTCCATCGAGTCGATCGAGGCCGCGCACCTCGTGAAGTTCGACGACTACTTCGCCTACGAGATCGAGGCCCTCAAGGAGTTCGAGGAGCTGGGCCTCGTGGAGCGCGAGCCGGGCTGGATCGCGGTCACGCCGAAGGGGCGGTTCTTCGTCCGCGCCATCTCGGCCGTGTTCGACCGCTACCTGCGCGCCGACAAGGCGCGCGTCGCCTACTCGCGAATCATCTGAAGGCGGCCTTCGGCCGGAGGGACGCGCGGTGACCGGCCCCCTCGCGCTTGCCGCGGCGCTCGTCGCCCTCTACGGCACGGCGCATTGTGCCGCCATGTGCGGGGGCTTCGTCGCCTCCACCTTCACGACCGCGGATGAAGGTCCCGGTCGCGGGCTCGCCCCGCGCCTCGGCGCCATCCTCATGCACGCCGGGCGGCTCCTGTCCTACGCCGCAGCGGGCGCCCTGGCGGGAGCCCTGGGGGCCACGCCCGCGATGCTGGTGGGTTCGGCACGCTTCCAGGCCGTGCTCTTCTCGCTGGGCGCGCTCGTCCTCGTCGCGACGGGGCTGCGGATCGCGGGGGTTCGCCTGCTGCGGCCGGCCGGCGCGGCGTTCCTGGGGCCGCTTTGGGAGCGGGTGAGCGCCGTCGCCCGCCGGATGGGCACGCCGGACACCGCGGCCAAGCGCCTCGGTCTCGGGGTACTCTGGGGCTGGGCGCCCTGCGCCCTCGTCTATTCCGCGCTCCCGATGGCGCTGGCGAGCGGCTCGCCCGCGGCCGGCGCGCTGGTGATGCTCGCCTTCGGCGCAGGTACCCTGCCGGCGCTGGTGGGCGCCGGCTGGCTCATCGGCCGTGGCGGAGCGCTCCTCCCCGGCCCGGCGGCGCGGCGCATCGGCGGCTTCTTCCTCGTGGCGCTGGCGCTCGCCGGCATCGCGCAGGCGCTGGGCGTGGCCGACACCGCCCTCGGCGCCTTCTGCATCACGCCGCACCCCTGAACCCGCTCGCCTACCAGGTACGCGTACCTGGTACCGCCGCCTAGCGCATGCCCGAATCGTTCCCGCGGTCCCGCCGCACGTAGGCGGTGCCCGCGACGATGCCCTTGCGGTCGATCATCACCGAGAAATCGACCTGGTAGTCCCACGCGTCCCGCAGGACGTAGTCCCAGGCGACCTGTCCGAGATTCGGGAAGTCGATGGCGCGCCACGGCGGCCCGATGAGGCGCTCGAGCTGCGCGCTCGTGGTCACGCCCTTCTCGATGCGCTGGATGTGCTCCGCGTCGAGCACCTGCTCGAGCCTCGCCAGCCGCCCGTCGGGCGACAGCCAGGCCATGTGCGTCTCCGTGCCCATCGGGCCGGTCGGAAACACGAGCTGGCGCGACCCGTCCGGATCGCGGAACTCGCGGGCCGGCTGCCCCAGGGCCTGGCGAACGTCCGCCTCGGTGGACTTGCCGGGCTCGAGGCGCGATATGGCGACGACCGCGCACCCGGCAAGCAGCGCGGCGGCGGCCAGGGCCGCGATTCGGAATGACGTCTTCATGGTCGTTCTCCTCTCGTGTTCCGCCGCCCCGGGGGGGCTCAGAGCGAGTAGTCCCAGTCCTGCCCGACCGGGCCCGCCAGGAGCCCCGTCACCGCCTTGACCGCCCGCATCATGTGGTGGATGTCGAAGGGCTTCGTGATGAAGCCGTCGGCGCCGCCCAGGATTCCCTTGAGCACCGCCTCGCGCGTCGCGTCTCCGGTGAGCATGAGGATCGGCAAGTCCCTGAGCACCGGGTGCGCGCGCATGCGGTGCAGGATGTCGAAGCCGTCGGCGTCAGGCAGGTGCACGTCGAGCACCACCGCGTCCGGCCGCGGCGCGCGGCGCAGTTCCGCCACGATCTCCTCGCGATTGCCGGCGGCGCGCGAGTCGAAGCCCTCGAGCTTGAGGTAGGTCTGCAGCAGGCTGCAGATATCCGGATCGTCGTCGATCACGAGCACGACCGGCTTGCGGCCCTTGGTCCGCTCGCGCTTCTTCGCCGGCCGGCGGGCGACGTTGACGCAATAGCCGTTCTGGTGCAGGAACGCGGCATTGGCGGCGGCCTGGGCCTCGGCATCGCCATCGGGCTCGGCGACGTGGTGCACTGCCTTCACCGAGGTGAAGAAGTCGCCGGGGTCCAGGGCGTCGGAGTCGGTATGCTCGAGCGCCTTGACGAATCCCTTCTCGACCAGCTCCTCGAGGCTCCTGCGCAGCTCCGGCGTCGCGGCACCCGGGGCGCGTTGAAGCACCTGCGCCACGCTGGCGAAGCCGTCGATCAGGACGAGCACCTCCAGTTGCACCGGAGTGAGCGCCGTTCCCGCCTCGTGGAGTTCGTTCTCGCCTTCCCGGGTGAGGGCCAGGATGGCTTCGTCGTCCAGTGGTGCCGGCATGGATGCGAACCTCCTTCGCGGCGGCCGTTCACGCTTCGTGCCACAGCCCTTATCATGCCAGCAAGAGGCCCCGCCCGGGGCCGGCGAACGCAGGAACATTGCCTCCGACCATGAGCAACGCACTCAACTACCTCGTCAAGGCCCGTCCCGAGGCCATCGGCCCCTACCTCGCCTTCCTGAAGGAGGCCGGGAAGCACCTGGATCCCAAGACCCGCAACCTGATCTCCGTGATCACGAAGGTCCATTCGCAGACGCGCAACGGCTTCAAGCAGTACCTCGGCCGGGCGCTTCGGGAAGGCGCGACGCCCGACGAGGTCCTCGACGCCCTGCTGATGGCGTTCCCCGCCCTGGGGCTCGCGAAGATCATCTGGGCCATCGACATCATCCTGGAGATGGACATCCCGGGCTTCGACCCCGCGAGGCTGGGCGGGAAGGCGAAGGCGGAGTGGCATGACGTGGTCGCGCTCGCCGACCTGCCGGCCGACGGCGTGAAGCGGCTGGAAGCGGGCGACCGGGGCCTCTTCGTGCTGCGCACGCCCGCCGAGATCCGCGTCTACGACAGCCGCTGCCCCCACCAGGTGACCAACATCCCCGAGCTCGCGCTGAAGGGCCGAACGCTCACCTGCCCCAAGCACGAGTGGGCCTTCGACCTCGCCTCGGGGCAGTGCATCGCGAAGGGCAATAGCCCGCTCACCCGCCTGGAGCACCGCATCACCGGCGCCCGGCTCGAAGTGCTCTGGTAGGCGAGAGGCAGCCTGCCCATGAAGATCTGCATCGTGTCCGACAGCCACGACCGCGCCGACCCGCTCGCCCGCGCCGTGCAGTCGGCGAAGGCCCTCGGCGCCGAGTCCGTCATCCACTGCGGCGACCTCATCGGAGCCCAGACCATCAAGCCCGCCCTCGCGGCCGGCCTGCCCGTGCATGCCATCCACGGCAACAACCTGGGCGACGCGCAGGCGATGCACTACCAGTCGCGCATGAGCGGCGGCCTGCTCCAGTACCACGGTGCGGAGGCCCGCCTCGAGCTCGCCGGCCGGCGCATCATCGTGACGCACTACGATCACCTCGGGTACGCGCTCGCCTGCACCGGCGAATGGGACCTGGTCTGCTGCGGCCATTCGCACCGGGCGGAGGCCCGCCAGGTGGCGAACGTGAAGGGGGGCTCCACGTGGCTGGTGAACCCCGGCACGGTGGCGGCCCTCGCCGCCCCCGCCACCTGGGTCCTGGCCGACCTCGCCGAAATGCGGTTCGACGTCCATACGATCCCCTTATAGGCCCATCACTTCATTCGTTCCACGCATCCGGGATCGCCCTCCATAATTGGGGTCTTTCGTCGACGCGCACGATCGACCAGCAGGGAGGAAAAGGATGTTCACCAGCAATGCCTTCGCGGCCGTCTCGGGAAATCTGCCCGCCGGCTTCATGCAGTGGTTCGTGGGGCTGATGATCCTGGCGGTCATCGTCGGCACGCTCCTGGACGTGGCCCACAAGGGCAGCGCGACGTACTTCTTCGCCAACTGGCGCAAGACCCGGGGCAAGGGCGCCCCGGTCGACGTCGCCTCGATCGCGGTGAAGACCGTCGTGGTGGACGTCCTCGCCTCGGGCGAGTTCTGCAACCAGCGGCGCCGCGTCGCCCACCTGCTGACCATGTACGGGTTCATCCTGTACCTCGTCACCACCCTCCTGATGGTCTACGTCTACCCCACGGCCGCCACGCCCACGCCGGCCGTGGTCGCGCAGCTCTGGTGGCTCGGCGGGCTGATGGCGCTGGCCGGGGGCTACTGGTTCTGGTTCTTCATTCGCGTCGACGTCGCGGCCGAGGGCGGCACGCCCCTTCGCCTGATGCGCGCCGACCTCTTCATCCTCTCGCTCCTCGCCAGCGTGACCCTCGGCCTCGTCTGGGCCTGGCTGCAGGCGAGCGCAAGCGCGGCTTCGGGCGTCTTCTACGGCCTGTACCTCGTCGCCACCGCGGTGCTGTTCTGCGGGGTGTACTGGTCCAAGTTCGCGCACATGTTCTTCAAGCCCGCGGCGGCCTTCGAGAAGCGGGTCGCCGAGGCCAACGGCACGAACATGAACCTGCCGACGCAGACCCGGGACGACCCCGCGCAGCGGGAGCGGCACTCGATGGAGCTGCTGAAGGACGCCCCCATGGACATGGGGCTCGGCATCAAGCGCGAAGCGCCGCGCCACTACTAGAAGACAACCCGCGGAACGGAACCAAGGAGCCAGCCCATGCCTACCTTCGTGTACATGACGAGGTGCGACGGATGCGGACACTGCGTCGACATCTGCCCCTCGGACATCATGCACATCGACAAGACCTACCGGCGTGCCTACAACATCGAGCCGAACATGTGCTGGGAGTGCTACTCGTGCGTGAAGGCGTGTCCGCAGCACGCGATCGACGTTCGCGGCTATGCCGACTTCGCGCCGCTGGGCCACAGCGTCCGCGTCCACCGCGACGAGCAGAAGGGCACGATCGCCTGGCGGATCAAGTTCCGCAACGGCACCGAGAAGAACTTCCTCTCCCCCATCACCACGAAGCCCTGGGGGCAGGCGATCCCCAAGCTCGCGGACGTTCCCGGGCCGAGCAAGGAAATGCGCGCGGGCGAGCTGCTGTACAACGAGCCGAAATACATCCGCCTGGATGAAGGCGGCCTGCGTTCGCTGAAGGACGCGGGTCTCACGTTGAGGAAAGGCGTGTCCTACTAATGGCCTACGAAACCATCATCGAAGACGGCATCGACGTCCTTGTCGTCGGAGCGGGGCTTGGCGGCACCGGCGCCGCCTGGGAGGCGAGATTCTGGGGTCAGGACAAGAAGATCGTCATCGCCGAGAAGGCCAACATCGACCGCTCCGGCGCGGTCGCCCAGGGCCTCTACGCGATCAACTGCTACATGGGCACCCGCTGGGGCGAGAACAACCCGGAGGACCACGTCCGCTACGCCCGCATCGACCTGATGGGCATGGTGCGCGAGGACCTGCTGTTCGACATGGCCCGTCACGTCGACTCCGCGGTCCACCAGTTCGAGGAGTGGGGCCTGCCCATCATGAAAGACCCGAAGACCGGGCGCTACCTGCGCGAAGGGCGCTGGCAGATCATGATCCACGGCGAGTCCTACAAGCCCATCGTGGCCGAGGCCGCCAAGAAGTCGGCGGACAAGGTCTTCAACCGCATCTGCGTCACGCACCTGCTGATGGACGACGCCAAGCCGAACCGGGTCGCCGGCGCGGTCGGGTTCAACGTCCGCACGGGCAACTACCACGTCTTCAAGTCCAAGACGGTGATCTGCGGCGCGGGCGGGGCTTCCAACATCTTCAAGCCGCGCTCCGTGGGCGAAGGCTCCGGCCGCACCTGGTACGCCCCCTGGTCGTCCGGGTCCGCCTACGGCCTGCTGATCAACGCCGGCGCCAAGATGACGCAGATGGAGAACCGCATCGTGCTGGCGCGCTTCAAGGACGGCTACGGCCCGGTCGGCGCCTACTTCCTGCACCTGAAGACCTATACGCAGAACGGCCTGGGCGAGGAGTACGAGTCCAAGTGGTTCCCCGAGCTGCAGAAGATGGTCGGCAAGGAATACCTCGATCCGGAGGCCTCGCACCTGACCCACCGGCCGATCCCGACCTGCCTGCGCAACCACGCGCTGATCAGCGAGATCAACGCCGGCCGCGGCCCCATCCACATGATCACCATGCGCGCCTTCCAGGATCCCCACCTGGAGGAGGTCGGCTGGGAGAACTTCCTCGGCATGACCGTCGGCCAGGCGGTCCTGTGGGCCGCCACCGACGTGGACCCCAAGAACGAGAACCCCGAGCTGACCACCTCCGAGCCCTACGTCATGGGCTCGCACGCCACCGGTTCGGGCGCCTGGTGCTCCGGCCCCGAGGACCTCTCCCCTCCCGAGTATTTCTGGGGCTACAACCGCATGACGACCGTCGAGGGCCTTTTCGGCGCCGGTGACGCGGTCGGCGGCACGCCGCACGCCTTCTCGTCGGGATCGTTCACCGAAGGCCGTCTCGCCGCGAAGGCCGCCTGCAAGTACATCGACGACGGAAAGGCCGAGGGCATCGTCGTGTCCGACGAGCAGATCAACCGCCGCAAGGCGGAGATCTACAAGCCCCTGGAGCACTACAGGATCTACCGCAACGAGATCGTGGCGGGCGACGTCAATCCGCACTACATCAATCCCAAGCAGGGCCTCGACCGCCTGCAGAAGCTGATGGACGAGTATTGCGGCGGGGTGACCGTCAACTACATGACCAACGAGAAGCTCCTGCACATCGGCCTCAAGAAGATGAGGATCCTCGAGGAGGACCTCGAGTGCCTGGCCGCCAAGGACACGCACGAGCTGCTGCGCGCGTGGGAGCTGAAGCACCGCCATCGCGCCGCCGAGTGCGTCACGCACCACACGCTGTTCCGCAAGGAGACGCGCTGGCCCGGCTACTACTACCGGGGCGACGCCATGAAGGTGGACGACGAGAACTGGCACGTGCTGACGGTATCCCGCCGCGACCCGAAGACGGGCGAATACACCATGGAGAAGGCGCCTTGCTATCACCTGGTGGCGGACGAGAAGTAGCCGGCCTGCAACCCCCGGCAGGGCGGGTCGCTCCCGCTCCCGGGGAGCCGCCCATGAACATCGTCGACAAGACCGACGACGAGATCATGGCCATGGCGAAGCCGCTGTGGCGCGACCTCGTCAAGTACTCGAACGAAGGCAAGTACGGCGAGTTCGCCAGGAACTTCTCCAGTTCCCTGGCGCTCGCCATGAATCAGGTCGTCGCGGGCCACCAGTTCGCCAACAGCGACCTGGCGAGGAGCCTCGCCGAGGACGCCGAGGCGCTCGGCATCATCCGCCGGGGCGAGCACGTGACGGTTCTCTACCGGCAGCGCAGCACCAAGAAGCCGGGCGAGTGGCTTGGCCGCCTGGTCCTCGGCTACGAGGACGGGAAGGTCCGGATCTTCGGCGCGTCCATCTTCTGATCGTGTCGCCGGGACCCCACGTGAGCGAAGTCATCCAGGACGGCAAGTTCGTCGAGCTGACCTACAAGGTGACCGACCGGAAGACGGGGCACGTCCTCACCCGGGTCGAGTTTCCGCTGGATTACGTCCACGGCCACAACGAGATCCTGGCCCCCTCGGTCCACGCGCAGCTGGAAGGGAAGTCCGCCGGCGACGTGATCGAGGTGGCGATCGACGGCAGCCAGATCTTCGGCCCGCGGGACGAGTCGCTGGTCTTCACCGACTTCATCGAGAACGTCCCGGAGGAGTACCGCCAGGTCGGCACCTCCATCCTCATGGAGAACGACAGGGGCCAGACCCGCAGCTTCCTCGTGACGCAGGTGGACGACGAGAGGTTGACGGTCGATGGCAACAATCCGCTCAGCGGCCGGGAGGTCGTCTTCGTCCTCGAGATACTGGCCGTGCGCGACGCGACGGACGAGGAGACGAGGACGGGCGGGGCGATCCCCGCGGGCGCCGACGTCGACCCGGCGCGCCTGAGACCGGTTGGCTGATTTGCACCAGCATTCCCCACTACACCGCGAGAAAGGTGACTCATGAGCGACCACAAGCCGCCCCCCGCCAAGGTTCCCGACGGCCACACGCGCTTCCTGACGACGCGCCAGATGCCGCCGAACGAAAAGGGATTCGTCGGTTACGAGACCGTCTGGGAGCCGTTCCAGAAGGAAGCCGAGTACCAAACGCCGAAGAGGCCGTAGGCGTCGCGCCGCGGCCCCGGAGTAGCGCGGCTGCGCGCGGCACGAGAGCGCGGACGACAGTGCCCCGCCCCATTGCCCCGCGCAGTCCATTGGCCCTGACGCCTCGGCGGGATGTGCCAGTTCGAGACCCAGCAAGCCACGACTAGAGGATCCACATGAAAGTTGGCCAGTACATGACCCGGCGCGTCGTGACCATCGGGCCGGAAGCCGAGTTTCACCGGGCCTTCGACCTCATGCGCAGCCGGGGTATCCACCACCTGCCGGTCGTCGAGGGCGATCGCGTGATCGGCATGGTCGCCGAGCGCGACGTGCTGCTGGCCGCCGCGAACTTCGGATCGGCCGAAGTGCCCGTCGGCGAGATCATGCATGGCCCTGCCGTCTGCGTCTCGGAGAACGCCCCGTTGAAGGAGGCCGCCCGGCTGCTGGTCACCCACCACATCGGCAGCCTCCCCGTCCTGAACACCGGGAAGACCCTGGTCGGCATCATCACGGAGACCGACATCTTCAAGATCGCGGCTGGAATGCTGACCGCCCGGCCGGAAAAGAAGAAGCCGACGAAGAAGGCCGCCGGAAGGAAGCCGGCGGGCGCCGGCAGGAAGACGGCGAAGCCGGCGGCCTCGCGCAAGCGCAAGACCGCGCGCGCCTCCGCCACGAAGTCGGGCGCGAAGGGGAAATAGCGGCGTCGATCCGGTCGGGGCGTCCTGGCGCCTCCCCGCGGTCGACTGTCCGGTTGCGGCCGAACTTCCCGCCACGGGGCTCGAGGCCGCCCGGCCGTTGTATGGCCGTTGAACCGCCGCATGCATCGGGCCCGGCCGACGGCTCGGCGTCGTGAATGACAGCACGGGGAGAATTCGACTGTGGGTACGCTGATACCGAAGCTGCGCGCCATCGGGGTCCCGGTCAACGACTACTACGTCGAAGAGTTCGTGGACATCCCGAAGTTTCGCTACAACAAGATCCCGCTCAAGACAGTCACCAAGGACAAGGACGGCTATCGCCTCAGGCTCGACGAAAAGGACCATCCGGAATACTTCATCGCGAGGAAGGACGTATCCGCGCCCAACTCGGGTGGCAACACGACGAACGTCTTCCTGAGCCTGGTGGCGCTCTATTCCGCGATGCAGGTCGACATCCAGTTCAAGATCATCCTGCCCGAAGACCGCGCGTCGATCGCCCAGCAGGAGATCGACAACCACGTCTACAACGACGTGAACATCGTCCAGGTGCATACGCCCATCTGGGGCCCGCGCGAGTGCTACAACGGCAATGCGCACGGCCGGACGTACCTGCTCGTCTCGCCGCACCCGCCGATCGACACGCTGGATGCCGAGATCAAGGCGAGGTTCCGGAGGGCGGACAACGTCCCGATCATCACGCCGGGATACCTGAACAGCTACCTGGGCCCGCAGGTCATCGTGCCCACGGGCATCGGCTTCGAGACGATCAAGCCGCGCGTCGGCAACAACGACGTCATCGTCTGCCTGAACGACGACGAGCTGATCGAGAAATTCGGCACGCAGATCTTCCCGGACGAAATGTCGAACGAAGTCCTGCTGAACATCACGGAGCGATTCACCAAGAATCACAACCCGCACATGGACCCCAGCATGACCTTCGCGCTGGGCTTCTCCAACGGCGGATCGCTCACGTGCTACCAGTACCAGAACCGGCAGTACCTGATACACCTGCCCCTGGACACCCGGGAATCCACGAAGATCGCGGAGACCTTCGAGGATCCGCTGGTCGACGCCGCGTATAACGGCAAGTACCAGGTGGGACGCGGGGATGCGCGCATCGCCGGGCACATGTTCTACCCGTATTTCGTCGATGTCATGAACGACGGGCTGCTGGCCGCGTTTGCCGCCTCCGAGATGGGCGCGGCCCTGTCGGCGCTGATGCATCACTCGAAGAAATCCAACATCACGACGTTCAACCCGGATGCGCTCAACAAGCTGGTCGTGAGATGCATCGACAAGGTCGAGCGCAGGGAATCGAAAGGCGTAAACCTGACCTCCGCGACCTAGCGGGATGCGGCCGCCCGCCGCGCAAGGGGGCCGCCCCTCTCGGCGGCCCCTTTTTTATGCTTGAATAAGCCCCTTGAATAGGGGATAGGGCAATGGCGGATCGGCGGCTCCAGGTGTTTCACGCGGTCGCGAAGCACCTCTCGTTCACCAAGGCGGGGGAAGCCCTCTGCATGACCCAGCCGGCGGTGACCTTCCAGATACGCCAGCTGGAAGAGCACTTCAACACCCGGTTGTTCGACCGCGCCCATGGCCGCATCTGCCTCACGCCCGCGGGAGTCGTCGCGTTCGCTCATGCCGAGAGGATCCTGGCGCTGACGGCGGAACTCGAGTCGGCCCTGAGGGACATGGGCGGCCAGGTCGCCGGGCCGCTGATGATCGGCGCGAGCACCACGATCGCGGACTTCCTCCTGCCGCAGATACTCGGGGAATTCAAGGCGACCCACCCTGGCGTGGCGCCCAGCCTGTTCGTGGGCAATTCCGAGACGGTCCAGGAGCGCCTGCGCGAGCGGGACCTGGACATCGGGTTCATCGAGGGCGATTCGTACCTGCCGGCGCTCGCGGGCGAGCGGCTGTGCAGCGACGAATTGCAGGTCGTCTGCGCCCCCGGGCACCCGCTGGCGGGGCGCAGGTCGGTGGCGGCTAGCGCCCTCGTCGAGCATGCCTATCTCTCGCGCGAACAGGGTTCCGGCACGCGCGAGGTGATCGACCATTACCTGAAGAGGGCCGGAATCGAGCCCGGCGCGCTTCACGTGGTGATGGAGGCGACCAGCCCCGAGGCCCTCAAGGGGCTCGTGGCGGCCGGCATGGGCTTCGCGATCGTGCCGCGCGTTTCCGTCGAGAAGGAGGTTCGGCTGGGCCTGCTCGTGCGCATCCCGCTCTCGCCGCCGCTCACGCGGCAACTGACGGCGGTCTATCCCCGGGAGCGCATCCAGTCGGGGCTCGTGGGGGCCTTCGTGCAGTTCGCCAAGCGGCGGCTGGACGCGGCCGCGGGCGCGGAGGCGCAGGCAGGGGAACTCGCGCTCAGCGCGCAGAATGTCCGGTGAGCTTGACCTCGACCCTGTCCTTCGCCTCGATCGTCGCGTAGTACTCCCGCAGGATCTCGAGAACCTCAGGGCGGCTGAATTCCGCGGGCACCTCCGCGCCCTCCGAGAGCCACTTGCGCAGCTTCGTCCCCGAGACGAGCAGGCGGTCCGCGTCGCCGTGCGGGCAGGTCCTCGCCGAGGCCATGCCGCCGCAACGGTAGCACCAGAACGTCCAGTCGATCTTGAGCGCCTTCGTCTCGAGGGCGTCGTGCGGGATCTGGTCGAAGACGTGGTGCGCGTCGAAGGGCCCGTAGTAGCTGCCCACGCCGGCGTGGTCGCGCCCCACGATCTGGTGCGAGCAGCCGTAGTTCTGACGGAAAAGCGCGTGCAGCAGCGCCTCGCGCGGGCCCGCGTAGCGCATGTCGAGGGGGTAGCCGGCCTGCACCACGGTCTTGCCGAGGAAGTACTTCTCCGTGAGCATGCCGATGGCGCGGGTGCGCACGTCGGCCGGGATGTCGCCGGGCTTCAGGTTGCCGAGCAGCGAGTGGATGAGCACGCCGTCGCACACCTCGATGGCCACCTTGGCGAGGTACTCGTGCGAGCGGTGCATGGGGTTGCGCGTCTGGAAGGCGGCGACCTGCGACCAGCCCAGCCGCTCGAACTCCGCGCGCGTCTCCGCGGGCGTCATGAAGAGGGCACCGTACTTCGCCTTGAAGCCGCCGTCCGAGAGCACCTTCACCGGTCCGGCGAGGTTCACCTCGCCCTGCGCCATGACCATCTGCACGCCGGGGTGCTCCGCGTCCGTGGTCTTGAAGACCGAGGCGCACTCGTGCGCCTTGTCGATCCCGTACTTCTCGGTGACGCGCATCGTGGCGAGCACCGTGCCGTCGTCCGGGTCGAGGAGCGCGAGGTCCTTGCCGACCGCGATGTCCGCAGCGGCGGCCGCGGAGGCCGAAAGCGTGATCGGGATGGGCCAGAAGAGCCCGGAGGCGGTGCGCATGCCGTCGCACACGCCCTCCCAGTCGGCCCGCGTCATGAAGCCCTCGAGGGGGGTGAACCCGCCTATCCCCAGCATGATGAGGTCGCCCTTCTCGCGCGAGCTCACGGTGAGGCGCGGCATCTTCGCCGCCCGCTCCCGCTCCGCTGCCGCGGCCCCGCGCTCGAGGGCGAGCGGGCGAAGCGCCCCGCCGCCGTGCGGCCTGACTAGCGCCATGTTCCCTCCTCCTGGTCCCGTCTGGTTGTCGTCATGGTTCCCGGCCGGCCGCTAGGCCACCGCCTGGTAGTAGAGGTTCTGCGGATGGTTCGCCTCGGCAAAGAAGTACCACCGCTCCGCCATGAGGCCCGCCATCTGGATCGCGATCGCCGCGGCCGTGAGCGCCAGCGAGCCGTTGCCGAGGTGCCCCGCGAGGAGCGCCGCGGGCACGACGAAGGCGGCCGCGAGGAAGATCCACTTCACCGAGCGCACGAGCGAGGCCGCCTGGCCGTGGAAGAACTCGTGGGTGTTGAACGAGCCCGCCGTGAAGCCCTGCGAGATCTGCCGGATCGCGGGATGGCGCACCCCGATGGCCGTCTGCAGCGTGCTCACCGGGCGCAGCCGGGCATTGCGCACGAGGGAGGCCGCGCGCGAGGCCGCGCCCAGCGCCGTGAACACCAGCGCCCAGCCGGCGAAGAAGGGCGCCTCGCCGGGGGCGAGCGCGGCCGCCAGCGCCGCGGCGGCGGTGAAGCCCGAGGCGGTTCCGAGCAGCATGTAGTTGGCGACGGTGAGCGGGCTGTGCCACTCGCGCAGGAACTTCAGGCATGCGTACACCATGCCGGTGCACACGAAGAGGGCAAAGGAGAGGACCGCCCCGGCCACGCCGATGGCCATGCTCGCGTCGATCGCCACGCCGCCGGGGAGGCGCGCGAGAACGGGGTTGAAACCCGTGAGGTGCGCCGCGCCGTAGAGGAAGACGGTCCCCATGAATGCCGGCAGCACGATCACCTCGCGCGCGAGCCAGGAGGTGCGCCACTTCGACGCCGAGCGCCAGGCGCGCTCCGGACGGCCGAGGTGGAAGAAGGAGGCCACGAGTCCCGCCGCGAGGAGCGCCAGCGCGACCGCCGCGGCCGGCCCGTAGAGGACCTTCGAGCCTCCCGGGGAAAGCACGCCCAGCAGGGCGTAGGTCTGGTGCGTGACGATGGCGAGGAAGAGCCCCTGCCCGGCGCCGATGAGGGTGGTGAGGAGGATGACGGAGAAGGCCGGTCGCATGGGGCGCCTACCAGGTGACGGCATCGTCCAGCGTGGGCTCGCCCTTGGCGGGGCGTGGCAGCTGGCGATCGATCTTGAGGGGGTTGTCGGCGCGCTCGAGCTCGTCCTCGTGGATGTGCACGCGCGTCTTGCGCCGGGGCAGGTAGTGGTTGGCGGGGTGCGTTCCCCACTCGGGCATCAGGGGATAGCCGCCCTCCTCGCGGATGGCGCGCGACACCTCGCTCCCGGGATCGTGGATGTCGCCGAAGAGCCGCGCCGACGTGGGGCAGGCCATCACGCAGGCGGGCTTGCGCTCCTGCGCGGGCAGCGAGGCGTCGTAGATGCGGTCGACGCACAGGGTGCACTTCTTCATCACCCGGTTCTGGTCGTCCAGCTCGCGCGCGCCGTAGGGGCAGGCCCACGAGCAGTACTTGCAGCCGATGCACTTGTCGTAGTCCACGAGGACGATCCCGTCCTCCTTGCGCTTGTAGGAGGCGCCGGTCGGGCACACGGGAACGCAGGGCGGGTCCTCGCAGTGCAGGCAGGACTTGGGGAAGTGCACCGTCTCCGTGGCGGGGTAGCAGCCCACCTCGAAGGTCTGGACCCGGTTGAAGAACGTCCCGCGGTAGTGCTCGCCGTAGGCCTTCGTGTCCGGAAGCGGCCCGGCTGCCCCGGAAGTGTTCCACTCCTTGCAGCTCGTGACGCAGGCGTGGCATCCGACGCAGACGTTGAGGTCGATGACGAGCGCGAGTTGTGTCATGGCATCCGGCTCGCGCTCGCATGCATGGGGGGCACTCCCGGAAAACCCTTTGAAATCACCGCCTATTACCGCAGTTTGGCCCCCAGGGTGTCTATTACCGAAAGGGGGGGGAACACCTACCCGGTTGGGGTAGTGCGGAGCGAACACGCCGCGGTTTTTCTCGTAGAATTGGAGTCGAAGCGACAAACGGAACCCTCGGGAAGGGGGTCCGGTTCCCGGAGGAGGAGGACTTGCGGCAGTGAACGTGAAGCGGACCGATTCTCGACGCGGGAAGGCGTGCCAAACGCCGCCACGCGGGGCGGAAGCCCCCCCCGCCGCGGAGCTCTGCGACCTCGTCGCGAGCGAGGACGTTCGCGCCCTGCTCGAGCGCGGCCTGAAGGCCATCGTCGCCCTCACGGGGGCCCGCGGCGGGGCCATCCGGCTCGTTCCGTCCTCCGGCGGAGCCATGCAGCTCGTCTGCGCGGTGGGGCTCCCGATCGAGATCCTCGCGGCCGAGAACCTCGTCGACGCCGATTGCGGCATGTGCGGCGCCGCTCTCCGGACGGACGGCGTGCAGGTCCAGGACGCGCACGTCACCTGCGCCCGGCGGATGGGCGTCTTCGCCACCGGCCCGGGCACGGGCCCGATGCTCGCGGTGCCCCTTCACTGCCGCGGAACCACGATGGGGGTGTTCAACCTCTTCTTCGGCCAATCGGCGCGCCTGCCCTCCGACGTGATGGGGCTCATCGGGCCGGTCTCCGAGATGCTGGACCTCGTCCTCGACAACGCCTTCCTCGAGCAGCAGCGCCTCAAGTCGTCGCTGTCGGCCGAGCGCCAGATGTTCGCGGGCGAGATCCACGATTCCCTGGCGCAGGGGCTCGCCTTCATGCGCATGCGGATGAGCCTCCTCCAGGATGCGATCCGCGCCGGCAACGCCGCGCAGTCGCTCAAGTACTTCCGCGACATCCAGGAAGTCCTCGGCGAGGCGCACGCGGGGCTTCGCGAGCTCATCACCCATTTCCGCCAGCCCGTCGACCGCCAGGGGCTGGTGCACGCGCTCGAAAGCACGGCCCGCACCTTCCACGACCGCACCGGCGTGGCCCTGCGAATCGAAAACCGCGCGCGCGACGTGCGCCTGCCCGCCGAGCAGGAGGCCCAGGTCTACCAGATCGTGCGCGAGGCCCTCGCCAACGTCATCAAGCACGCCGGGGCGAGCAATGCCCGCGTGGTCCTCGAGCGCACGGCGCGCTCCTTCCGCGTGAGCGTGGAGGACGATGGCGCGGGCGCGCGCATCGCCCGCCATCGGCCCGGCGCCTCCGCCGACGACCACTACGGGCTCGAGATCATGCGCGAGAGGGCGCGGCGCATCGGCGGCCGCCTGCGCATCGTGAGCGCCCCCGGCAAGGGCACGCAGGTGCAGCTTTCCATTCCCGACCCGACGCGACCGGCGGCCGCTCCATGAGCGACAACCCCATCCGCGTCGTGCTGATCGACGACCACGGCCTTTGCCGTCGCGGGCTGGCGGAGCTCCTCGAGCACCGGGCGGGCATCCGGGTGGTGGGCGCCACGGGCGAGCCCGACGCGGCGCTGCGCCTGCTGCACGAGCTCAAGCCCGACCTGCTGATCATGGACCTGCGCATGCCCGCCATGCACGGGTTCTCGCTGCTCAAGCGCATCCGCGATGAGGGTATGGAGACGCCCGTCGTGATCCTCACGATGTGCGACTCCCACGACGACCTCGCGAACGCCCTCAGGGCGGGGGTGCGCGGCTACCTGCTGAAGGACATGGATCCCGACGACGTCGTCGACTCCATCAAGCGCGCGCTCAAGGGCGAGCTCGTCGTCGCCCCCGCCATGGCCACCAAGCTCACGCACCTGCTCGGCGCCCAGGGCGGGCGCGAGGAGGGCCGCGCCCTCACCGAGCGCGAGCTCGAGATCCTGGGCTACATCGCGCAGGGCATGAGCAACAAGGGCATCGCCAAGGCGCTCGACATCAGCCACGACACGGTGAAGCTGCACGTCCGCCACATCCTCGCGAAGCTGAACCTCAGCTCGCGGGTGGAGGCGGCGGTGTACGCCGTCGGCCGCAAGTTCTCCGGCGGCGCCCACTGAAGGGGCGAATCAGCCCTTCCGTGCCGCTTCGGCACGGTGCGCCTCGAACCACTCCAGCCGGCCGCGCAGGCGGACGACCTCCCCCACGATGATGAGCGTCGGCGGCTTCAGCCCCGCCTCGCGGGCGCGGTCGGCCAGCGTCGCGAGGTCGGCCGTCACCACGCGCTGCGAGCTCGTCGTCGCCTGCTGCACCATCGCCGCGGGCGTCTTCGGCGGCAGCCCGTGGGACACCAGCTCGCGGCACAGCTCGTCGAGGTTCTGGAACCCCATGTAGATCACGACGGTCTGGCGCGGCCGCACGATCGCCGCCCAGTCGACGTTCAGCTCGCCGTCCTGGGTGTTGCCGGTGACGAAGACGCAGGACTGGGCGTAGTCGCGGTGGGTGAGCGGGATGCCGGCGTACGACGCGGCGCCCAGCGCCGCCGTGATCCCCGGCACCACCTCGAAGCGCACGCCGCTCGCGCCGAGCGTCTCGATCTCCTCGCCGCCACGCCCGAACACGAACGGGTCGCCCGCCTTGAGCCGCAGCACGCGGCGGCCCTTGCGAGCGAGGTTCACGAGCAGCTCGTTGATGTGCTCCTGGCGCATGGCGTGGTCGCTGCGCCGCTTGCCGACGTAGATGCGCTCGGCGCCGGCCGGCACCAGCGCCATGATCTCCTCGGACACGAGGTTGTCGTAGAGCACCACCTCGGCCTCGCGGATGAGGCGGGCCGCCTTGACGGTGAGGAGCTCCGGGTCGCCGGGCCCCGTCCCCACGAGGAAGACCTCGCCGGCTCCGCTCATGGAGCCGCGGCCTCGCCCGGCTGGGCGAACACGAACCGGAACTCGCCCGGCTCGACCTCCACGAAGTCGAGCACGACCCCCTCGAGCAGCTCCACGCTGCGCGCGGCGACGACCACGTAGACGCCCTCGAACTCCTTCGTGGTGTCGCCGGGCCTCGACTGGTCGAAGCCCATGCCGAACTCGACGGAGCCGTCGGGGGAGGCCTGCGCGGCGACGCGAAGCACGGGCGTGCCGACGCCGGACTCGGTCGCGGACTGCCGGACGCGCGCGGCGGCTGCCGGGGTGACGGTGATCATCTCGCCATTTTCCTCGGAAATGCCGCCGGATTCAGCGCGCGGCGACGGCCGCGCCGGCGCGCGACTTCTCGCGGGCCACGAAGCCCAGGAATCGCCGCACCCAGTCGTTGCCGCCGGCGTTGCGCTGGTGGGCGTAGGACGCGAGCACATTGCGCACGACGATGCCGTCGCGCCGGTCGCCCGTTCCCTCGCCGCGCTCGACACGCCAGGCGTGGCGAAGCCCCGCGTCGGCGTTGGCGAGCGTCGAGTAGTGGAACTCGTGGGCGCGCATCACGGTGCCCTCGCCGCGACCCCAGGGATGATCCGCCGTCTCCGCGAGCCTCACGTATCCCTTGCCGGCAGGCTTGCCCTTCATGACGACGTCGGCCGGGACGGCGCCCACCATGTCCCAGACGTGCCCGCGCCACGACAGGGTGCGCGCGAGGTACATGAGGCCGCCGCATTCGGCGTAGACGGGCAGCCCGTCCTCGATCGCCTGGCGCAGGCTCTCGCGGAAGCTCCGGTTGGCGGAGAGCTCCGCCCCGAACACCTCGGGAAAGCCGCCGCCGATGAAGAGGCCGTCTAGTTCCGGAAGGCACTCGTCGGCCATGGTGTCCACGGGCACGAGCGTCGCCCCGGCCTCGCGAAACGCCTCGAGGTCGTCGGCGTAGTAGAAGCCGAAGGCACGGTCGCGGGCGATGCCGATGCGAAGGCCGAGCACGCCCGGCCCGGCCTCCCCGGGCGCGCGAGCGGGCACGGCGGGAACGGCGGATGCCTGCGCCGCGATCGCGAGGATCGCATCCAGGTCGAGGCCCGCGCCGACGGCCGCCGCCATGTCCTCGATGCGCCTTGCGGCGTCGCCCATCTCGCCCGCGGGGATGAGGCCGAGGTGGCGCTCCAGCACGCCCAGGCGCGGGTCCTCGCCGATCGCGCCGAGCACCGGGATCCCGGTGTAGCGCTCGATGGCCGCGCGCAGCTTGCCCTCGTGCCGCGGGCCGCCCACACGGTTCAGGATCACGCCGCCGATGCGCACCGACGGGTCGAAGGTGGCGAGGCCGTGCAGCAGGGCCGCGGCGCCGCGCGACATGCCCTTCGCGTCGAGCACGAGGACGACGGGAAGGCCCAGCGCCCGGGACAGCGCGGCGTTGCTGTCCGCCCCCTCGAGGTCCATCCCGTCGTGCAGGCCGAGGTTGCCTTCGACCAGCGCCACGTCGCAGCCGGCCGCGTGCCGGCTCCATTGTTCGAGGACCTCCGCGTCCCCTTGCAGGTAGGGGTCGAGATTGCGGCAGGCGCCGCCGGCCGCGAGCCCCAGCCACTGCGGATCGATGTAGTCCGGCCCCTTCTTGAAGGGCTGGACCCGCAGGCCGCGCCTGGCGAGGCCCGCGATGAGCCCGGTGGCGATGGTCGTCTTGCCCGACGAGCGCCACGCGGCCGAGAGGTAGATTCCGCCCATGGGCCCCTCCGGAACGCCCTACTTCGCCGGGCCGGCCGCCGGGAGGGCGACCTTCTCCGGGGCCAGGACCGGAAGCGCGCGGGCGCCGGCCAGCGCGATGAGGAAGGACGCCGCGAGCCCGCCCAGGCCCAACAGGAACTCGGGAAGGCTGGGCGCGTAGCCGTCGATGCGGCCATCGTGAAACGTGCTGGACGCCTCGTAGCCCGGGAAGATCTCGAGCGGCCAGGCCTGCCCGCCGATGATGAAGACGTAGAGGAACGCAAGCGCGCCGAGGGACACGAGGACGGAGGCGGCGGCCGTGGCCTTCGGCCCCGCGAAGCGCGGGTGGAAGAGCAGCACGAGCGGCACCGCGCTTCCGAGCCCCACGTAGCCCGCCCAGAAGAGCGCGGCGTAGGGCGCGCCGGTCACGAGGATGAAGCGCTCGAAGGCGCCCTGCTTCGCCCAGTACAGGTTGGTCAGGTGGTGGACCGCGACGAAGTAGAGGGCCGCGATCACGAAGAGCCCCAGGAGCCGGCGCACGCGCGCCAGCATCGCCTCGTCCCACGCCTCCCGGCCCGCGAGCCGCGACAGCCCGCACTGCGCGAGGAAGAAGGCCGCGAGCCCCCAGGCGAGGGAGAGCGCGATGAAGAGCGGCGCGATGACGCCCGAGGCGTAGGCGCTCCTCGAGACGAGGAAGCCGAAGATGGACCCCGTGCCGGTGGTGAGGATGATCCGCCAGGCGAAGGCCGCCACGCCCACGGGCTTCGCGTACTCGCCCAGTCGCCGCTCGAGCAGCGCCCAGAGGTAGAGCGCGCAGATCGCGAAGAGCCCGTTGTAGAGGATCATGTTCCACGCGAAGATCGAGCGGAAGTTGTAGTGCGTCGCCGCGACCACGAGCCGCTCGGGGCGGCCGAGGTCCAGCACCAGCACGAGGAGCCCGCCCGCCAGCAGCGCCACCGTGAGGAGCACCGACAGCGGCGCGAGGGGCTTGTACTCCTTCTCGCCGAACACGGAGCCGACCGACGCCACGTTGAGGGCGCCGGAGGCCGCGACGATGAGGAAGATCGCGAACACGTGCGGAAGGCCCCAGACGACCTGGTTGTTCATGCCCGTCACCACGTGGCCGTGCTCCTCCATGTAGTGGGCGGCGCCGAGCGCAACAGCGAGCACCGCGGCGCCGGCCGCGAGGAGCGCCCAGAAGGCGCGGGGGGAGGAAGCCGGGGGAGCGATCGCGGCCATGGCCTAGAGCCCCTGGTAGCGCACGCCGTTGTCGGTGCGCAGGTCGGCGCGCAGCTGCACCGTCGTCGCGGCCCGCACCCGCTTCGAGATCTCGCTCTGCGGGTCGTTCAGGTCGCCGAAGACAATGGCCCCGTGGCCCGCGGCCGCGCAGGCCTCGACGCAGGATGGCGTGCCGCCGCGGTCCACCTTGTGGACGCACAGCGTGCAGCTCTCCACGCAGCCCTTGCCGCGCGGGACGTCGGGGCGCTGCCCGGTGGTCGTCTCGTGCACGAAGCTCCTCGCCTTGTAGGGGCAGGCCATCACGCAGTAGCGGCACCCGATGCAGGTGTGGCGGTCGACGAGCACGATGCCGTCGGCGCGCTTGAACGAGGCGCCCGTGGGGCAGACGTCCACGCAGGGCGGCTCCGCGCAGTGCTGGCACAGGACCGGAAGCGACGACGCCCGTCCCGTCCGGAGATCCTTGAGGTCCACCTTGCGGATCCACTGCGAGTCCGTGGGGCGCGTGGTGCCCGGCAGGCCGTTCTCGCGGTTGCACGCGTCGACGCAGTCGCGGCAGCCGCTCGCGCACTTCGTGGTGTCGATGAGCATGCCCCAGCGGACCTGGCCGCTCGCGGCCTCCCCGGGAGCCTTCGCCTGGGCGTAGTCGTAGAGCAGCACGCCGGGCGCGATCATCGCGCCGGCGGCGACGGCGGCCTTGCCGAGGAACTCGCGCCGGCGGGTGTCCACGGGGTTCATCGCGCTCCTCCCGGGCCGCCCGCCGCCGCCGTCTTCGCGGGCCGTGCCGTCGACGCGTGGCAGTCGAAGCAGTCGACCTTCACCGCCGCGTAGGCGTGGCAGCCCTGGCAGAAATGGCGGTCCGACCCGAGCACCCGGTTGTCCGAGGCGTTCGCGTGGCAGTCGACGCAGGCCGCGAGGCTGTGCTTGAGCGTGCGCACGCCGCGCCGCACGGTGTCGTCGCGGTCGTGCTTGAGGAAATCGGGGTGCGAGCGGCGCATGACCTTGGGATCCTCGACGCAGGGCCCCGCGCGCGCCGCGTCGAGCGCCGGCCCGGCCGCGGCCGCGACCACGCCCGCCGCGCTCCCCGCGAGGAGGAGCGCCG
>JBBIJT010000025.1:0-31496 GCA_037445795.1 Betaproteobacteria bacterium
TGGTGCAGCTCGAAGACCTCGATGTCGTAGGCGGACCCCAGGGCGCGCGAGGCGAGATCGACCAGCTTCAGCATCACGAGGACGCCGATGGCGAAATTGGGCGCCATCACGATCGGGATGGCGCGGGCCGCCTCGTGGATGCGGGCGAGCTGCGGCGGCTCGAGGCCCGTCGTCCCGATCACCATGGGCTTGCCCGCCGCGTGGCAGGCGGCGAGGTGCGGCGGCAGATTTCGAGATGGTGCAATGTGCCTTCGGGCCGCGTGAAGTCGATGAGCACGTCGGATGCCGCGACGGCGGCGGCGGGATCCGCGCCGATCGCGACCCCTTTCGCACCCGTGGCGAATTCCCCCGCGTCGCGCCCCACGGAGGCGGAGCCGGCCATGTCCAGCGCGGCAGAGACGACCGTGGCGGGATCGGCGGATCCGGCCTCGAGAAGCGCGCGGCCCATGCGGCCGCTTGCGCCCGCGATGGCAAGGCGCACCGCGCTCACGGCTTCGTTGCCGGGGCAGCCGTGCCCGCTGCCTGGGGCTCCCTCGGGGGGGAGCTCGCCTCCGCCGCCTGCGAAGGCTTCGGCGCGACGGCCGCCGAGGGCGTCGGCCCTCCTTCGACGCGGACCACCTTCTCGTTCTCGAAGTAGACCGAGAACCGGTTCTGCTCGACGAGCGTGCCGCGCTGCTCGTTGCGGAAGTAGTAGTCCCACCGTTTGGCGTGGAAGATGTCGGTGAGCAGCGGCGTCCCGGCCACGTTGCGCACCTCGGTCTTCGTCATGCCCGGCTTGATCCTGAGGAAGGCCTCGGGAGCGACGATGTTGCCCTGCTGGATGTCGATCCGGTGGACGACCGAGCCGCAGCCGGCGAGGGCGAGGACGAGCAGGAACGTGGCGGGAATTCGCATGGGAAGCCGGTCGGAAAGTGCCGGCCATTATAGCGCGGCCGGGGGGCCTCTCCCGCCCCGGGGCCGCCGTTCGCGGTTATGATTCCCTCGCCACCACCCGTCACGAGCCCGCCATGAGCGATCCGAAGGAACTGCGCAGCACCGGCCTCAAGGTCACCGCGCCGCGGCTCCGCGTGCTCGACCTCTTCCAGACGAGCCCCGAGCGGCACCTCACCGCCGAGGACGTGTACCGCCGCCTCCTCGACGAGCACGCCGACATCGGCCTCGCCACGGTCTACCGCGTGCTCACGCAGTTCGAGCAGGCGGGGCTGCTGGTGCGCCACCACTTCGAGGGCGGCAAGGCCGTCTACGAGCTGAACGAGGGCAAGCACCACGACCACCTCGTGTGCCTGCAGTGCGGGCGGGTCGAGGAGTTCTTCGACTCCGAGATCGAGAAGCGCCAGGCGAGGATCGCGCGCGATCGCGGCTTCGCGATCCGCGACCACTCCCTCTACCTGTACGCCGACTGCATCAGGGCGGACTGCCCCGATCGCCCCAAGAACGGGTGAGCGCCGCGCGCCACCGCCCATGATCCTCCGCGCCCTCGCCACCGCCGCGTTCGCCGCGTTCGCGTCGCTCGCCGCGCCGGACGGGGCCGCGCAGTTCGCGCCGGGCGCGGCCGAGGTCGCCGCGAGCCAACTGCCCCGCGAGGCGCGCGAGACGCTCGCCCGGGTCAAGAAGGGCGGCCCCTTCCCCTATGCCAAGGACGGCGCGGTGTTCGGCAACCGGGAGGGGAAGCTGCCGAAGCAGAAGCGCGGCTACTATCGCGAATACACGGTGAAGACGCCCGGCGAGCGCACGCGCGGGGCGCGCCGGCTCGTCGCGGGGCCCCCGGGCGAGTACTGGTACACCGACGACCACTACGCCACCTTCCGGCGCATCCGAGAATGAGGCCCCCCCATGCCCCTTGATGCCCTCAACGACCTGCTCGAGGACGAGACGGGCGGCGTGTTCTTCCTGCCCCGGCACGAGGCGCCGCGCGACATCCAGGCGGCCGCGAAGCGTGCCCGGTTCGCCTACTTCCACATCGAGGGCAGGAACATCTCGCGCAAGGAGCAGCTGCTCAACCACGTGGCGACGGCGCTGCACTTCCCGGGCTACTTCGGCGACAACTGGGACGCCCTCGAGGAATGCCTCACGGACATGGAATGGGTGGACGCGCCGGGCTACCTCATCTACTACGACCACATCGACGCCCTGCTGGAGGCGCACCCCGACCAGTTCGCCACGTTCGTCGAGATCTGCCGCGACGCGGTCGGCTCGTGGAAGGAGGATGGCACGGCGATGGTGATCCTCCTGTCGGGCGCGAAGGCGCCCAAGGGCGTGGCGAAGCTCAAGCCCGCGGAAGAGTAGGGCAGGCCACGCGGATCCGGTCCTCGAGCGCGACGGCCCGCTCGGTCACGGCCGCGCGCCAGGCCATCACCTCCACGCCCGCCGCGATCGCCTCGCGCAGCGTGAGCCCGTAGCGCGGGTCGATCCCGTCGGCGGGCCGGACCTCCTCCACGTCGCCGCGTTGCACGCAGAAGACGAGCACCGAACGCAGGCCGCGCTCGCGAAGCCGCATGAGCTCCCGCAGGTGCCTGGAGGCCCGCTCGCTCACCGCGTCCGGGAAGAGGGCCACGTTGCCCGAGACGGCGGCCGTCACGTTCTTCACCTCGACGTAGCAGGGTTCGCGCCCCGGCGCCTCGAGCAGGAGGTCGATGCGGCTCCTCTCCTCGCCGTAGGCCACCTCGCGCCGCACCGAGGCGTATCCGCCCAGCTCGGCGAGCCTTCCGGATTCGATGGCCTCGGCCACGAGGCGGTTGGGCAGGCCCGTGTTGATCCCGACGAGCACGCCTCGCCGGCGGCCGGCCGGCTTCGCCTCGACGAGCTCCCACGTATGCCGGTACTTGCGCGCGGGCGAGTCGCTCTCGGAGAGCCACACGCGGCTGCCCGGCTCGCAGCAGCCGAGCATCGAGCCCGTGTTGGGGCAGGCGGCGGTGACGAGGCCGCCCGCCTCGAGCTCGACGTCGGCAAGGAAGCGCTTGTAGCGCCGGACGAGGCGCCCGCGCACGAGCGCCCTGGGGAACTTCACCACCCGCCCGGCCGGCCGGCGCGCGCGAGGCGGCGGGACCTCACGGGCCGATGTTGGCCTTCAGGAACTCGAGGATCTTCGTCCAGGTGTCCACGCGGTTCTCGATCTTCCCGAACCCGTGGCCCTCCTTTTCCTTGACGATGAATTCCTTGGGCGCGTTGCCGGCGCTCGCGAGGTTGTCGGCCATGTTGTGGATCTGCGCGATGGGCACCCGGATGTCGTCCTGGCCGGCGTAGAGCAGCACCGGCTTCCGGATCCTGTCCGCGTGGAACACGGGCGAGATCTCGCGGACGACGGGCGCAGACAGGTCCTCGGAGCCGAGGATCGACTTCCACAACGTCACGCCGGCCTCGCTGTAGACGGTGTCGCCCTCGACCGCGGTGAGCTGGTACTTGAGGTCCGTGACCGCGAGGCCGGCCACGGCGCACTTCCACGCGTCGTTGTTGCGCACGAGCGCCTGCAGGGCCGCGTAGCCGCCGTAGCTCGCGCCCGAGATGCAGACGCGCCCGGCGTCGACGAAGCCCTGCTCGATGCCCCACTTGAGCGCGTCCTCGTGGTCGTCGGACATCTGGCGCCCGAACGCGCCGAAGCCGGCGTAGTAGACCTTCGAGCCCAGGCCCGGCGTGATGCGGAAGTTCGGGACGATGACGGCGTATCCGCGGGAGGCGAAGAGCTGCCCCTCCAGGACGCCGAAGCCGCTGCCCCACGAATCGGCGCGGACGTGGGGCCCGCCATGGATGTGCACCACCGTGGGCAGCTTGGTGCCCGGCTTGTGGCCCTTCGGCAGGAAGTAGTAGCCGGGGATCTCCAGCCCGTCGCGCGCCTTGAACGTGAACGGCCGCTGCTCCACGAGCTTGCCGTCGAGCCAGGGCCTGGAGGCGCCGATCTCCTCCATGGATTTCTTCTCGTCGTCGAAGAGGTACCAGCGGACGGGAAGCGTATCCGAGTGGGACGAAACGATGTAGCGCTTGCCGTCGGGCGTGCGCCGGAACCGGTTGATCCGGTCCGGCATGTGCCGGTCAAGGGCCGCCTGCAGCGCCGCGTACTTCGGGTCCAGCCAGACGACCTCCGGCTTGGCCGCATTCACGGCGTAGCCCAGGATCCTGTCCTCGTTCGGCCCCATGATCACGCCGGGCACGCGATCGCCGGCCGCGGTGGCGCCCATGTCGTAGCGCGGGTGCTGGGCGATGAGCTCGCCCGCCTTCCTCGCGTCCGGGTCGTAGCGATACACGGCCATCGTGTCGCGGCCGCCGTTGTACGCCACCTGCAGCGTCCGGTCGTCGGCCTCGAAGGCGAGCGGCACGAAGGCCGGGCCCCGGTTGCTCTCGTAGCGCGCGAGCTCGGTCCAGTCGCTCTTCTCGTCCTTGCGGTACCACACCACGGTCGTGAGCTTGTCCTTCACTCCCGCCACGAGCACGCGCGGCACCAGCTTGCTGTCGAGGACCCACTCCTGGGCGTATTCCGAAGGCCGCCCCGAGGTGAGGAGCGTGTAGCGGCCGGTCACGACGTTGAGGCGATAGAGGTCGAGGGAGTTGCCGTCCGTCAAGTTGCCCTCGGCGATGACCTCCTCTTCGGAGCCGGCGATCGAGCGGTGGAACGCGAGGCCTCGGTACGCGAACTGGCGGTTGGCGCGCATCTCCCGCAGCGTCATCGAGATGCGCCGGGACTCCTGGCCGTCGCGGCTCACCATGAAGAGGCCGCCGCCGTCGAACTGGCCGGGGCCGGTGGGCGAATTGGCCTGGCCCAGCGAGTAGAGCAGCCGGTCGTTGCCCACCCAGTGGACGCTCACGACGTCGAAGATGTCGTAGCCCGTGAGCGCCTTCACGTCGCGCGTCTCGAGGTCGATGACGACCAGGTTCATGCGCCCGCGCACGGGGGCCAGGGCCGCCATGTACTTGCCGTTGCGGGAGAGGGCCGGGCTGCTGAGCTGCGGCTGCTTCCAGATCTCCTCGACCGTGAGCGGCTTCGCGGGGGCCTGGGCAAGGCCGGCGAACGGGAAGGCGAGGAGCGCCGCGAGGAGCGCCCCGGCAGCCAGGGCGAGGGACGGGACGGGCTTGGCGGTCATGGGAACCCCGGACGAGGCAGTGGCGAGGCCCGCAGTTTGAAGCGGGTCCCGCCGAAGTTCAATGGGGAAATGCCCCGCCGGGGCGGGGGAATTACGCCGGCTTCGAGGCCGCCTCTTCCTGCTCGGCGATCTGCTTGCGGACCATGTCCATGTCGAGCGCCTTCGCCTTGCCCACGACCTCCTCGAACGCTCCCTGCGGCAGCGCCCCCGGCTGCGAGAAGACGATGATCTGCTCGCGGAAGACCATGAGCGTCGGGATGGAGCGGATCTGGAAGTGCGCGGCGATCTCCTGCTCCTCGTCCGTGTTCACCTTGGCGAACACGACGTCGGGGTGCATTTCCGAGACCTTCTCGAACACGGGGGCGAAGCCGCGGCACGGCCCGCACCACGGCGCCCAGTAGTCGACGATGACCGTCGGGTTCCCGGTCACCACCTGCTCGAAGTTCTCCTTCGTGAGCTCGACGACGGCCATCTATTTCTCCAGTAGGGCGCGGAGCATCCACGCCGTTTTCTCGTGAACCTGCATGCGCTGCGTGAGGAGGTCGGCGCTGGGCTCGTCGCCCGCCTTGTCGACCAGCGGGAACACCTTGCGGGCGGTGCGCACCACCGCCTCCTGCCCCTCCACCAGCAGCCTGATCATCTCACGAGCCTCGGGAACGCCTTCGGTCTCCGGGATCGAGGAGAGCCTGGCGTACGCCGCGTAGGTGCCGGGCGCGGGGAACCCGAGCGCCCGGATGCGCTCGGCGATGAGGTCCACGGCGAGGGCGAGCTCGTTGTACTGCGTCTCGAACATGAGGTGCAGCGTCTGGAACATCGGGCCCTTCACGTTCCAGTGGAAGTTGTGCGTCTTGAGATAGAGCGTGTAGGTGTCCGCGAGGAGCCGCGAGAGCCCGTCCGCGATCGCCTTGCGGCTCTTCTCGGGAATGCCGATGTCGATGGTTCCGGTCTTCGCTTGCCTTTTCGCCACGTTCGCCTCCAGGGACTCGATGAGGAGGAAGTCTCCGTTGAATCGCCCGACGCATCCAATGATATTAGCCAATGTGGTCCATTGTCGCCGGCTATGGCCGGGTGCGCCGCGCGAGATCGGCCACGGCCTCGGCGAGCGAGCGTACCGAGCCCGCCACGCGCTCGTCGCCGATGGCGCCGTCCGGCCCCAGCACTTTGTCGGCCCTCGCGACCGCGACCTGGCTGCCGATGACGGTGACCCCCAGCGCCGAGAGGACCTGGCGCAGGTGGGGAAGCGCGCGGACTCCGCCGAACGCGCCGGGGGAGGCCGCCATGAGGCCCGCCACCTTGCCCCGCCACGGGGCGAGGCCCGAGGAATCCCCCTTGCCGTCGCCCACGTCGCGCGAGAGCCAGTCGATCGTGTTCTTGAGCAGCGCCGTCATCGAGGAGTTGTTCTCGGGCGAGGCGATGAGGAGCGCATCGTGGGCGAGGAACAGCTCGCGCAGCCTGCGCGCGTTCTCCGGCATTCCCGAGGCGGCTTCGAGGTCGCCGTGGTAGAGCGGGATCGGGTACTCGTCGAGGTCGACGTAGGTCACCTCGGCGCCGGCCTCGCGCGCGTACCGCGCGGCCGCCAGCGCGAGCCTCTTGTTGAGCGACTCGCGCCGCGCGCTTCCCGAGAACGCGAGGATGCGTGCCTTCGACATCCGCGGGCGCCCGTCAGGCCGCCACGCCGGCCGCGTAGTCGGTGTAGCCCTTCTCGCCCGGCGTGTAGAACGTGGCGGGATCCGGCGCCGTGAGCGCCGTTCCGCTCGCGAGCTTCGCCACCAGGTCCGGGTTCGAGATGAACGGGCGCGCGAACGCGACGAGGTCGCCGCGCCCCGCCTCGAGGTCGGCGTCGGCGCGGGCGGCATCGTAGCCGCCGGACAGGATGAACCGTCCCTTGAACGCCGCGCGGATGGCCGCCTTGAGTCCTTCCGTCGGGCCCGTCGCGCCCATGGAGCTGTGGTCCACCACGTGGATGTAGGCGATGCCGAGCTCGTTCAGCTCCGCCGCGAGGCGCAGGTAGAGCGCATCCATCTCCGCATCGCCCTGCATGCCGTTGAAGTTGTTGTGGGGCGAGATGCGGATGCCGACGCGACCGGCGCCGATCGCGGCCACGGTCGCCTTCGCCACCTCCACCGCGAAGCGGATGCGATTGTCCACGCTGCCGCCCCAGCGGTCCGTGCGCCTGTTGGACGCGGTGTTGAGGAACTGGTCGATGAGGTAGCCGTTGGCGGCGTGCAGCTCGACGCCGTCGACGCCCGCGGCCACCGCCCGCTTCGCGGCGGAGGCGTACTCGCCGATGGCCCTGGCGATGTCGGCTTCGGTCATCGCGACCGGCGCGGGGTGGTCCTGCATCCCGCCCTGGTCGGTCCACATCTGGCCCGGCGCGGCGACGGCGGAAGGCGCGACGATGCGCGAGACCGCGGGCATGTTGGCCGGGTGCCCCACGCGGCCCGTGTGCATGAGCTGCGCGAAGATGCGCCCGCCGGCCCGGTGGACGGCGTCGGCCACGGCCTTCCAGCCGCGCTCCTGCTCGTCGCTGAAGAGGCCCGGGATGCGCGCGTAGCCGAGGCCGTCCGCGGAGGGCGAGACGCCTTCCGTGACGATGAGGCCGGCGGCGGCACGGTCGGCGTAGTACTTCGCCATGAGCTCGTTGGGCACGTTGCCGATGGCGCGGCTTCGCGTCATCGGTGCCATGACGACGCGGTTGGGGAGCGTGAGCGGGCCGACGGTGACAGGGGTGAAGAGCTTGCGGGTCATCTTGGTTTCTCCTGGAGATTCAAAATAAATCGGGATGGAAGCGATGGAATTCAAGCGACGTCGGCGAGCGTGCCCATGCGCCCGGTGCGAAAGGCGATTTCCGCCGCGCGCGCCTGCTCGACGCTGTTCATGACGAAGGGGCCGTGGAAGACGAGAGGCCCCTCGGCCGGCGCGCCGCCGAGGAACAGGGCCTCCAGCGGGACGGCGCCGGTGTTGGCGGCCTCGAGCAGGCCGCCCTCCTTCGCGTAGAGGGCGAGCTCGCCGGCGCGCGCGGGCAGCGCGGTCCCCGAGCCGAAGTCGCCCCCGCCCGCGATCACGTACGCGCCTGCCTCGAAGCACGGCGCCACCTCGAGCGCGACGCGAGCGCCCGGCTCGAGCGTCGCATGGGCGAGGAAGAGCGGCATGAGCGCCTCGGCCGGCCCGCGCGTGCCGGAGACCTCGCCCGCCACGACGCGAAGCCTCGCGCCCGGGAGTTGCCGCTGCGCGATCGCGTCCGCCTCGAGGCGCTGGTAGCGGGGCGGCATCATCTTGAGCGCGCGCGGCAGGCTCGTCCAAAGCTGGATGCCGTGCACCACCGTGTCCGCTTCCTGCCCGGGGAGCGGCCGCTCCGCGTGCACGATCCCGCGCCCGGCCGTCATCCACTGCGCCCCGCCCGCGGACACGATGCCCGTGTGGCCGGCCGAGTCGCGGTGCTCGTTTCGTCCCTCCAGGAGATAGGTGACCGTCTCGATGCCCGCGTGCGGGTGCGGGCCCACGCCATCGCCCCCGCCCGACACGCGGACGGGCCCGAAGTGGTCGAGGAAGACCCACGGCCCGACGGACCGGCGCGCCGCCTCGGGCAGCGCGCGGCGCACGGGAAGCGTGCCGGCCGAAGCGGCCTGCGAGGCGATCACGCGCTCGACGGCACGGGAAGCGTTGGCGGTCATCGCGGCCTCCTAGCGGCGGTCCACGCTCCACGCGCCGGGGCCGAAGGCCGCGACGAGGAGCATGCCGCCCATGATCGAGAGGTTCTTCATGAGATGGATCATCTGGCCCTGCGCCGCCTGGGCGTCGAGCCCCATCGGATTGTGGAAGATGGCCGTGGTGGGAATCGTGAACAGAAAGATGGCGAGCGCCGCCCAGCGGGCTTTCCAGCCCGCGACGAGCATCAGGCCGCCGGCCAGCTCGATCACGATGGCCCCGACGAGCAGGACCTCGGGCATCGGCATGCCCTTGGAGGCCATGTAGGCCGCGGTGCCCGCGAAGCCCGTGACCTTGCCGAAGCCCGACACGACGAAGAGCACGGCAAGCAGGGTGCGACCGACGAGGGCCGCGGCGTTCTGGGAGGGGGTGTTCATGGCCGGGTTCCTTTCTGGTGGTGGCGGGTGCGGGTCAAGGCAGGTCGAAGAGAAGCACCTCGGCCTGCCGGCCGCCCTCGAGCCGGATCTCGCGCTCGGAGGTGGCCTTGAGGGCATCGCCGGCCCGCAGGCTCCGGCCGTTGGCGGTGACGTCGCCGCGTGCCACGTGCACGTACGCGCGGCGTCCCTGCGCGATCGCATGGCTGGCCGTCTCCGCGCCGTCGAGCAGCGCCGCGTACACGAGCGCGTCCTGGTGGATCGTGACGGAGCCTTCGCGACCGTCCGGCGACGCGACGAGGCGCAGCTTCCCGCGCTTGGAGGCGGCGTCGAAGGTCTTCTCCTCGTAGCCCGGCGCGATGCCCCGCACGGCGGGCTCGATCCAGATCTGCAGGAAGTGCACGCCGTCGCGATCGGACGGGTTGTACTCGCTGTGCCGGACGCCGGTGCCCGCGCTCATGCGCTGCACGTTGCCCGGGCGGATGATGGAGCCGTTGCCCATGCTGTCCTTGTGCTCCAGGGCGCCTTCGAGCACATAGCTGATGATCTCCATGTCCCGGTGGCCGTGGGTGCCGAAGCCCATGCCCGGCTGGACGCGGTCCTCGTTGATCACCCGGAGGGGCCCGAACCCCATGTGGGCGGGGTCGTAGTAGTCGGCGAAGGAGAAGGAGTGGTAGGAGTCCAGCCATCCGTGGTTGGCGTGGCCCCGGTCCTGGCTGAGGCGGATTTCCATGAGGTTTCGCTCCTTTCTGGCTGATTGATCGAACGCTGAACCACATGATGGGATTGAACTTTCTTCATTGATAGCGAATAATTTGCACCAATTCATTCAAAATATTCGAACCATGAAGCTGAGCCTGGAAGCCCTCGAGGTGCTGGACGCGATCGACCGACGGGGGTCGTTCGCCGCCGCGGCCGAGGAGCTGCACCGGGTCCCGTCAGCGATCACTTACTCCATACAGCAGTCGGAAGAGGCGCTCGACGTCCTGCTGTTCGACCGGCGCGGCCACCGGGCCCGCCTGACGGAGGCGGGGCGGGAACTGCTCACGGAGGGACGGGAATTGCTGCGCATCGCGGCCGACCTCGAGTGCCGCGTGCGCCAGGTGGCCAAGGGCTGGGAGGCCGAGCTTCGCATCGCGGTCGATACCCTGATAGGGATGGAGAAGCTCCTCGGGATCGTCTCGGAGTTCTACGAGGCCAACACCGGCACCCGGCTTCGTTTCCTGCACGAGGTGCTCGGTGGCACCTGGGACGCCCTCGCCTCCGGGCGCGCCGACCTCGCCATCGGCGCCTCGGGCGATGCGCCCGCCGGCGCCGCCTACGCGACCCGGCCGCTCGGCCGCGTGGAGATGGTCCTCGTGGCCGCCCCGTTCCACGCGCTGGCGAAGGAAGGGGCGCCGGTCACCGAGGCCATGCTCCTCAGGCAGCGGGCGGTGAGCATCGCCGACAGCTCTCGCCTGCTGCCCCCGAGGACGACGGGCCTGCTGTCCGGGCAGGACGTGCTCACGGTCGCCACGCTCGACTCCAAGGTGGCGGCCCACGTGGCCGGCCTCGGCGTGGGATGGCTCCCGCGCTGGATCGCGGAGCGGGAGGCCTACGCCGGGCGACTCGCGATCCTCGAGGCGGAGGCGCCGCGGCCCCCGGCGGAAATGGTCGTGGCGTGGCGCCCGTCCTCGGCGGGAAAGGCGACGAAGTGGTTCGTGAAGCGCCTCGAGGACCCGCTCGTGGCCGCCTCTCTCCTCTCGTGACGGAATACGTCGGCCGTTTCGCCCCCTCGCCCACGGGCCCGTTGCACTTCGGCTCGCTCGTGGCGGCCGTGGCGAGCTGGCTCGACGCCCGGGCGGCGGGGGGAAGCTGGCACCTTCGCATCGAGGACGTGGACGCGCCCCGCACCGTGCCCGGCGCCGAGGACGGCATCCTGCGCACGCTCGAGGCCCTGGGCCTCGCCTGGGATGGCCCGGTCGTTCGCCAGCGCGAGCGCGCGGCGCGCTACGAGGTGGCTCTGGAGAAGCTGCGCGAAGCGGGCCTGGCCTACCGCTGCCGCTGCTCCCGCCGGGAGATCGCGGATTCGGGCGTGCACGGCATCGACGGCATCGTCTACCCCGGCACCTGCCGCCACGCCACGGTCCCCGCCGGCGTGGCCACGGCCGAGCGCTTTCTCGTGCCCGAGGGCACCATCGCCTTCGACGACCGCGTCCAGGGCCGCGTGGCGCAGCGGCTGGCCGCGGAGGTGGGCGACTTCGTCGTGCACCGGCGCGACGGCCTCTTCGCCTACCAGCTCGCGGTGGTGGTCGACGACGCGGACCTGGGCGTGACCGACGTGGTGCGGGGCGCGGATCTCCTCGACTCCACGCCCCGCCAGATCGCGCTTCAGCGCGCCCTGCGCCTGCGGACCCCTCGTTACCTCCACGTGCCCGTGGCCACGCGGGGCGTCGAGAAGCTCTCGAAGCAGACCCTCGCGCCCGCGATCGACGCCGCCCCGGGCGGCGAGGCGATAAGGGCCGCCCTCGCCTTCCTGGGGCAGCCCGTGCCTCCGCCCGGCCCGCCGGCCGAGGTCCTCGCCGCGGCCATTGGAGGATGGGACCCGGGGCGGATACCCCGGCGCCGGAGCCGCGAGGTGACAGAAGGTAACGGGAGCCGGTACTCCCCGGGCCTATAATCGTCCCATCCCGCCGCCACGGGCTGAATCCATTCCGCCCCGCCCCGCCATCAAACGGGGTATGACCGCGCCCCCTCCCCGGCGCGAACTGCCAGGACGACCGCCATGCTCTTCAGGAAGAAGGACGTCGCCATATCCGAAACCGCCGGGCGCCGTCCGCGCCGGTTCGCCAAGCCCGCGATCGCGGTCGTGGCCGTGCTGGTCGTCGGCTCCCTGGTCGCATTCCGCGTGAGCTCGGCCAGGAAGGAGGAGCCGGCGAAGGCCGCCACCCCGACGCTCGAGTTCACGCCGGCCGACGTGGCCGTGGTCGAGTTGCGGGAGCTCCCGCGCTCCGTCCCCATCTCGGGCTCCCTGTCGCCCGTCATCCAGTCGACGGTGCGCTCGAAGGTGCCGGGCGAGGTGCGCCGCGTCCACGTCCGCGAGGGCGAGCGCGTCGCCCAGGGCCAGCTCCTCGCCGAGATCGACACCGTGGACCTGCAGGCCCGCCTCGACGCCCAGGTCGCCGCCCTCGAGGAGGCCAGGGCGAGGCTCTCGATCGCGGAGAAGAACCGCGACAACGGGATGAAGCTGCTCAGGCAGGGCTTCATCTCCCAGAACGCCTACGACACGACGCAGAGCTCGTGGGAGGCCGCGGCGGCGGCGGTGAAGTCGGCCGAGGCGCAGGCGCGCCTCGCGCGCCAGGCCATGCTGGACGCGGTCGTGCGCTCGCCGATCGAGGGGATGGTCGCCCGGAAGATGGTCAACGCCGGCGAGAAGGTCGGCGTCGACGGCCCGCTCTTCACCATCGTCGACCTCGCGCGCATGGAGGTCGAGGCCCCGGTGCCCGCCTCCGAGGTCCCCGCGATGCGCGCGGGCCAGGTGGCGCAGCTTCGCGTCGACGGGTTCGGCGCCCGCGAGTTCGCCGGCCGCCTCGAGCGCATCAACCCGACGACCGAGCAGTCCTCGCGCGCCATCACCGTCTACCTGTCCGTGTCCAACCGCGACGGCGCGCTTCGCGGCGGCATGTTCGCCAAGGGCAGCCTCGTCCTCGACAAGGGCGAGCCCCTGCCCGTCGTCCCCGCGACGGCCCTGCGGGAGGAGGCCGGGCAGGCCTTCGTCTTCACGCTGGAGAAGGGCAAGCTCGAGCGCCGGCCCGTGGCGCTGGGCCTGCGCGACGAGCAGGCGGGCGTGGTGCAGTTGAAGAGCGGCCTCGAGAAGGGCGCGACGGTGGTGAGCTCGCGCGCCATGGGCCTCAAGGCCGGCACGCCCGCGGTGCTCAAGGACGCGGCGCCGGCCCCGCCCAAGCCGAGCAAGGGCTGACGGCCATGTGGATCACCAAGACCAGCATCAACCAGCCCGTCTTCGCCACCATGGTGATGGTGGCCCTCTGCGTCCTCGGGATCTTCTCGTACAACAAGCTGCGCGTGGAGCGCATGCCGGACATCGAGATCCCCTTCGTCTTCATCCAGATCCAGTACCCGGGCGCCGCGCCAGAGGCGGTGGAGAACGACATCACCAAGCCCGTCGAGGAGGTGGTGAACACGGTCAACGGCGTGAAGGTGATCCGCTCCAACTCCTTCGAGGGGCGCAGCGAGACCTACATCGAGTTCCGCCTCGACACCAACATGGAGCGCGCGGTGCAGGACATCCGCGACAAGGTCGCGATGGTCCGCCCCGGGTTCCCGCGCGAGGCGCGCGACCCGCTGATCCTGCGCGGCGACTTCGACAACGCGCAGCCGGTGGTCTCGCTGGCCGTCACCTCGCCCACGAGGACGCTGCGCGAGCTCACCACCCTCACCGACCAGGTCATCGTGAAGCGCTTCCAGAACGTGCCCGGCGTGGGCCAGGTGCAGACCTCCGGCGGTGTCGCGAGGCAGGTGCTCGTGAACCTCCGCCCGGCGCAGATGCAGGCGCAGTCGGTCGGCGTGGACGAGGTGGTGGCGGCCATCCGCGCGGCCAACGTCGACGTGCCGGCCGGCCGGATCTCGCACGGCCCCACGGAGCAGCTCGTCCGGGTCGAGGGGCGCATCAAGGAGCCGGCGGGCTTCGGCAAGATCATCGTCGCGCGCCGCGCCAACGGGCCGGTCTACCTCGAGCAGGTCGCCGACGTCGTCGACGGCGAGAAGGAGGCCGAGTCGTACTCGCGCATCAACGGCCAGCCCGGCCTCACCATCCAGGTCCTCAAGGTGCAGGACGCCAACATCGTCGACGTGGGCAACGCCGCCAAGGCCGCGACGAAGGCGCTGGCGAAGGTGCTCCCGCCCGACGTGGAGCTGAAGCTCGTCTACGCCGACGTGGACTTCATCGAGAACGCGCTGAACGGCGTGAAGGTCACGATCGTCGAGGGGGCACTCCTCACGGTGTTCATCGTCTTCCTCTTCCTGCACTCGTGGCGCAGCACGATCATCACGGGCCTCACGCTCCCCATCTCCGTGATCGCGACATTCGTCGCCGTGTACGTGTTCGGCTTCACCCTCAACTTCCTCACCCTGATGGCCCTGTCGCTTTGCATCGGGCTCCTCATCGACGACGCGATCGTGGTGCGCGAGAACATCGTGCGCCACCTCGGCATGGGCAAGGACCACTACCGCGCCGCGCGCGAGGGCACCGAGGAGATCGGGCTCGCGGTGATGGCCACCACCTTCGCAATCGTGGCGGTGTTCATCCCCGTGGCGTTCATGTCGGGGATCATCGGCCGGTTCTTCTTCCAGTTCGGCATCACCGTGGCCGTGGCGGTGCTCGTGTCGCTCTTCGTGAGCTTCACGCTCGACCCCATGCTCTCGGCCATCTGGCGCGACCCGGCCGAGGGCCGGTTCCGCCGCGTGCCCTGGCTCGGGCGAATCATGAACCGCATCGAGGACGGGGTAGAGCGGGCGCACCACCGCTACGGCGCGCTGCTGGAATGGTCGCTCGGCAACCGCAAGAAGGTGCTCGCGATCGCCACGGCGATCTTCGTCGCGAGCTTCTTCGTCCTGCCGCTCGTCGGCACCGAGTTCGCCCCCGAATCCGACGAGGGCCGCACGTCCTTCCGCATCACCACGCCCGTGGGCTCGAGCCTCGAGTACACGGATGCCAAGGCCCGCCAGGTCGAGGACATCCTGCGCCGCTACCCCGAGGTGAGGGTGGCGGCGGCCAACGTCGGCACCGGCGAGGGGCGCAACGTCGCGCGCATCGAGGTGAAGCTCACCGACCGCCGCGAGCGGCCGAACCTCACCCAGAAGCAGTTCGAGGCCAGGGTGCGCGAGCAGATCCGCGCCATCCCGGGCGTCGAGCTCGCCGTGGGCTACAACCGCCCCATCTGGATCAACCTCCTCGGCCCCTCCAACGAGGGCCTGGAGAAGGTCTCGGCGGAGGTGATGGAGCGCATCGGGAAGATCAAGGGCATCACGGACCTCGAGAGCAGCCTCAAGGCCAACAATCCGGCCATCACCATCAAGGTGAACAACGAGCTGGCGAGCGACCTGGGCCTCAGCGTCTCGCAGATCGGCGCCGCGGTTCGCCCGCTCGTGGCCGGGGACGTCATCGGCCACTGGCTCGCCCCCGACGGGCAGAACTACGAGGTCAACGTCCAGCTGCCCAGGTCCGAGCGGCGCATCACCTCCGACCTCGGCGAGCTGCACGTGGTGAGCGCCAGGCCCGGCCCCAACGGCGCGCCGGTGCTCGTGCCGCTGCGCCAGGTGGTGGAGTTCCAGGAATCCACCAGCCCGCAGATCATCAAGCGCCAGGAGCTTCAGCGCCGCGTCGGCATCTACGCGAACGTCGAGGGGCGCCCCTCCGGCGACGTGGGCAAGGAGGTGCAGGAGCTGCTCAAGACCATCGAGCTGCCGCCGGGCTACCGCTTCGACGTCGCCGGCCAGACGCAGGACATGCAGGAGTCGTTCACGGCGGCCGTCGCGGCGCTCGGCATGGCGGTGATCTTCATCTACATCATCCTCGCCTCGCAGTTCGGCAGCTTCCTGCAGCCGCTCGCGATCATGGCCTCGCTGCCCTTCACGCTGATCGGGGTGTTCCTCGCGCTCCTCGTCACCGGGAGCACGCTCAACATCTTCTCGATCATCGGCATCATCATGCTGATGGGGCTGGTCACCAAGAACGCGATCCTGCTGGTGGACTTCACCAACCAGGGCATCCGCGAGGGGAAGACGCGGCACGACGCGATCCTCGCCGCCGGGCAGGTGCGGCTGCGCCCGATCCTCATGACGACCATGGCGATGATCTTCGGGATGCTGCCCATGGCCATCGGCTCGGCCGACGGCGGCGAGCAGAACGCCCCGATGGGCCGCGCGGTGATCGGCGGCATCATCACCTCGACGCTGCTCACGCTCGTCGTGGTTCCCGTGCTCTACACGTACCTGGACGCCTGGGGGCGAAGGGCCAAGGCCTGGTTCACGGGCGGCGCGCCGGCCGCGCACGGCGGAGGCGCGATCGCCGACCCGGTGCCGTCGAAGCCCGCGGACGACTGATCAGAAGCCGATGGCGTGGCCGTCCTTGCGGTGGTCGGAGCCGGCGCAGTAGCCGTCGTCCAGGCGCCAGATGAGCTGCGCGCCGCCGAAGCCGAACATCGCCGCCTCGGGATCCACGACCCGGTGCCCGCGCGCCCTTAGCCCGTCGACGACCCCGGGCGCGAGGCGCCCGGCCTCGAGGCTCACGCTGAAGTCGTTGTTCACGATCCAGCGCGGCCCGTCGCTCGCGACCTGCGGGTTCTGGTGGTAGTCGACGATGCGCGTGACCATCTGCGCGTGGCCCTGGGGCTGCATCTGCCCGCCCATCACGCCGAAGCTCATCACGGGCTTGCCGTCCCTCGTGAGGAAGCCGGGGATGATCGTCTGGAAGGGCCGCTTGCCCGGGCCCACGAGGTTGGGGTGGCCGGGCTTCAGCGAGAAGCCCGCGCCGCGGTTCTGCATGGAGATGCCCGTGCCGGGCACCACCACCCCGGAGCCGAACCCCATGTAGTTCGACTGGATGTACGAGACCATCATGCCGTTCGCGTCGGCGGTGGTGAGGTACACCGTGCCGCCGGCGCGGGGCTCGCCCGGCGGCGGGTCCTGCGCGCGCTTCATGTCGATCGCCCTGGCCCGGTCGGCGAGGTAGCCGTCTTCGAGCAGCCTCTTCGCGTCGAACTCCATCGTGGCCGGGTCGGACACGTAGCGGTAGGCGTCCGCGAAGGCGAGCTTCATGGCCTCGATCTGCAGGTGAAGGCTGTCCACGCCGTCCACCGGCAGCGCCGCGAGGTCGTGGTGACGCAGCATGCCCAGCGCCATGAGGGCCACGATGCCCTGCCCGTTGGGCGGTATCTCGTGCAGGCGGTAGCCGCGATACTCGACGGAGAGGGGCTCCACCCAGTCGCAGCGGTGCGCCGCGAAGTCGGCCATCGTGTGCGCGCCCTCGTCGGCCTGCGAGGCCATGGCGATGCGCTCGGCGAGCTTGCCGCGGTAGAAGCTCTCGCCCTTGGTGGCCGCGATCTCCTCGAGGGTCTCGGCCTGCTGCGGGCAGTAGAAGCGCTCGCCCGGCCGCGGCGCGCGGTCCTTGGGCAGGAAGGTCCACGCGAACTCGGAGAAGCCGTTGAAGTTGGGCGCCTGCCGGGCCCAGCTCATGGCCGTGATCGGCGAGACCATGAAGCCGTCGCGCGCGTAGCGGATGGCGGCCTGGAAGAGGTCCGGGAAGGGCAGCTTCCCGTAGCGCTGCGAGAGCCCCACCCAGGCCGAGACCGCGCCCGGCACCGTCACCGCGTCCCAACCGCGCTGCGGCATCGCCGCGGCGCCCTTGAACCGCTCGGGCGTCCATCCGGCCGGCGCCCGCCCCGAGGCGTTGAGGCCCACGAGCTTCTCGCCGTCCCAGAGGATGGCGAAGGCGTCCGAGCCGATGCCGTTGGAGGTGGGCTCCACGACGGTGAGCGTGATGGCGGCGGCGAGGGCCGCGTCCACGGCGTTTCCGCCCTTCGCGAGCGCCTGCAGGCCCGCCTGCGCCGCGAGCGGCTGCGAGGTGGCCACGACGTTCTTCGCGAGTAGCGGCATGCGCTGCGAGGCGTAGGGGAAATCCCAGGTGAACATGGCTATGGCCTTCCTGTGAGTGCTACTCGGCCCGGACGCCCGCGTCCTTGATGACCTTCGACCACTTCTGCGAGTCGCGCTGGATGGCCTGCGCGAAGTCGCTGGCGGTGCCGCCGGCCGGCTCGAACCCCATCTGCGCGAACCTCACCTGGATGTCCGGCAGCGAGAGCGCCCTGTTCATCTCCGCGTTCACGCGGTCCACCACCGGCTTGGGCGTGCCGGCCGGCCCCAGGAGGCCGAACCAGGTGAGGCTCTGGAACCCCGGCAGCCCCGCCTCGGCGATGGTGGGAAGCTCCGGCGCGAGCGGCGAGCGCGAGGGCGACGAGATGGCGAGCCCCTTCACCTTGCCCGCCTTGATGTTCGGCTGCGAGGTCATCACGTTGTCGAAGAGGATCGAGACCTGGCCGGACATGATGTCCGGGATGGACTGCTGCGTTCCCTTGTAGGGCACGTGGTTGAGCTTGACCCCCGCCATCGCGGCGAAGAGCTCGGTGGTGAGGTGCGAGATGGTCCCGATGCCGCTCGTGGCGTAGTTGAGCCTGCCGGGCTCCTTCTTCGCCAGCTCGATGAGCTCCTTCACGTTCGAGACGGGGAGCTGGGGGCTCACCACCAGGATGTTGGTGGCGTTGCCCACCCAGACGATGGGCGTGAAGTCCTTCACCGGGTCGTAGGCCTGCTTGCCGAGGTACGGGCCGATGGAGTGCGTGCTCGTCGTGGCCATCACCAGCGTGTAGCCGTCGGCGGGGCTCTTGGCCACGAAGTCGGCGCCGATCGCGCCGCCCGCGCCGGGCTTGTTCTCGACCACGACGGGCTGCCCGAGCTGCGTGCCCAGCTTCTCCGCGAGAACGCGCGTCAGCACGTCGGTCGGGCCGCCGGCCGGGAACGGCACCACGATCTTCACCGTCCGCGTGGGCCAGGTCTGGGCAAGGGACGGAAGGGCGGCCACGAGCAGCGCGGCTGCGAGGACGAGCGGACGGGAGAGCATGGCGTGTGGGGAGAGGGATGCAGGGAAGGGGAAATGTTAGCACCGGCGGCGGCGCGTCGCGCCCTACCCATCGGAGTTATCCTGCCTCCACGGAGGAACCACCATGACCGCAGACCCGCAAGCGCTGGTGTTCGACGCCTACGGCACGCTCTTCGACGTCCACTCCGTCACGCGCCTGGCCGACTCGCTGTTCCCCGGGCGCGGGGCGGAGCTCTCGCGCGCCTGGCGCGCCAAGCAGCTCGAGTACACGTGGCTCAGGAGCCTGATGGGCCGCTACGACGACTTCGCCTCCGTCACGGCCGCCTCGCTCGACTGGGCCCTCGAGTCGCTGGGCCTCGGGGCCGGCGCGAAGGATCGCGCCGCCCTCGCGCAGGCCTACCGCACGCTCGCCACGTTCCCCGAGGTGCGCGGCGCGCTCGAGCGGCTGGGGGCGCGGCGCCCGCTCGCAATCCTCTCGAACGGGCACCCCGACATGCTGGACGCCGTCGTCGACCACAACGAGTTGCGAGTCTTCTTCGGCGAGAGGGTCCTGAGCGTGCACGAGGCCGGCGTGTACAAGCCCGACCCGCGCGTCTACGCCATCGCCACGACCGCGCTGGAGCTGCCCGCCGAGGCGGTGGGGTTCGTCTCGTCGAACGGCTGGGACGCGGCCGGCGCGAAGTCCTTCGGCTACCAGGCGTGGTGGGTCAACCGCGGCCGCGCGCCCGTGGAGCGGCTCGGCCCCCCCCCGGACGGCGTGGTCGCGGACCTCGCGGAGCTCGCGGCGCGACTCGCCCCCTAGGGCCGGGACGCCACGGCGGCGGGCGGCCGGCCCGTCAGTCCTCGACGAACGCCTCCTCGCGCTTCTTGCGCACGGACGGCGCCAGCACGATCGCGACGAGCACCAACGACAGCACGAGCAGCGTGGCGCTGATCGGGCGCGTCGCGAAGACCATCGGGTCGCCGCGCGACAGCAGCAGCGCCCGGCGCAGGTTCTCCTCCATCATCGGGCCCAGCACGAAGCCGAGCAGCAGCGGCGCCGCCTCGCAGTCGAGCTTCGCGAAGACGTAGCCCACGAAGCCGAAGAGGGCGGCGAGCAGCACGTCCATCCACGCGTTGCTGATCGAGTACACCCCGATGCAGCAGAAGATGAGGATGGCGGGATAGAGCAGACGGTAGGGCACCGTGAGCAGCTTCACCCACACGCCGATCATCGGGAGGTTCAGCACGACGAGCAGGAAGTTGCCCACCCACATGCTCGCGATCATCCCCCAGAAGAGATCGGGCTTCGCCGTCATGATCTGCGGTCCCGGCTGGATGCCGTGGATGATCATGGCGCCGATCATGAGCGCCATCACGGGGTTCGACGGGATACCCAGCGTGAGCAGCGGAATGAATGACGTCTGCGCCGCCGCGTTGTTGGCCGACTCCGGCGCGGCGACCCCCTGGATCATGCCCTTGCCGAACTTCTCGGGCGTCTTGGAGAGCTTCTTCTCGAGGGTGTAGGCGGAGAAGGCGCCCAGCACCGGGCCGCCGCCGGGCAGGATGCCGAGGAAGGAGCCGAGCGTCGTGCCCCGCACCGTCGCGCCGAAGGCCATGCGGATGTCCTTCCAGTTGGGCAGGAGCCCTTCCACGCGCTTGGTGAACACCTCGCGCTTTTCGCCGTGCTCGAGGTTGCGGATGATCTCGCCGAAGCCGAAGACGCCCATGGCGATGGGGCCGATGCCCACGCCGTCGATGAGCTCCGCCATGCCGAAGCTGTAGCGGGCGACGCCCGAGTTCACGTCGGTGCCGATGAGCCCGATGAGCAGCCCCAGCACGATCATGGCCACGGCCTTGATGAGGGAGCCGTGCGCGAGCACCACGGCGGCGATGAGGCCCAGCACCATGAGGGAGAAGTAGTCCGCCGGCCCGAACTTGAGGGCCAGCTCCGCGAGCGGCGGCGCGAAGGCCGCGATGAGGAACGTCGCCACGGTGCCGGCGAAGAACGACGCCAGCGCCGCGATGCCGAGCGCCTTGCCGGCCTGGCCGTTGCGCGCCATCTGGTAGCCGTCGAGGCAGGTCACCACCGAGCTCACCTCGCCCGGCAGGTTGACGAGGATGGCCGTGGTGGAGCCGCCGTACTGCGCGCCGTAGTAGATGCCGGCCAGCATGATGAGGGCGGAAACCGGCGGCAGCACGAACGTGGCGGGCAGCAGCATGGCGATCGTGGCCACGGGGCCGATGCCCGGGAGCACGCCGATGAGCGTGCCGAGCAGCACGCCGATGAAGCAGTACAGGATGTTGGTGCCGGCGAGGGCGACCGAGAAGCCGAGGCCGAGGTTCGAGAGAATTTCCATGGTCGCCTCAGACGCGGCAGAGCTTGAACTGCTCGAAGAACTCGAACCCGGGGCACATCGGGATGGGTAGCTTCAGGCCGCCCACGAATACGGCCGCGCAGAAGATGGTGAGGCCGACCCCGAGCAGCAGCACGTCGCGCAGCTTGAACTCGTGGCTGCCGAGGCTCGCGCCCAGCACGAGCCCGAATCCCGCGACCAGGACCCCCGTGAGCTTCAGCAGGACCCCGAACAGGCAGATCGAGCCCAGCACCCAGAAGTTCGGGCCCCAGTGGAACTTGTCCACCGGCGGCCCCGCGTTCTTGGCGCGCATCGCGGAAACCGAGATGGCAACGCCCAGGATGGCGAGGAGCAGGCCGAGGTAGAACGGGAAGAAGCCCGGGCCCATGCGCGCCGCGGTGCCCAGCTTGTAGGTGAGGGCGATGCCGGCGAACAGCGAGCCGACGGTAAGGAACATGACGCCCGCCCAGAAGTCGCGCGGATTCCTGATCAGGTGTTTCATCGGGTCCTGTCGCCGGCGCGGGCCGGCGCCTCCTCTTGTCGGTTTTCTACTTCGCCAGCCCCATGAGCTTGGCGGCCTCCATGTAGGCCTTCGTGCGCTCCGCGATGAAGGCAGGCATCCTGTCGTAGGTCACGTCCACCAGCTCGAAGCCCCCCTCGGCCATCTTCTGGCGGAACTCGGGGTCGGCGTTGATCTCGGAGAAAATGGCCGAGATGCGGCGGCGCAGGTCCTCGGGCGTGGACTTGGGAACGCCCACGCCGCGGTAGGCGCCGTCGACCCAGTTGCCACCCAGCTCCTTGAAGGTCGGCACGTCGGGGAAGGCGGCCAGCCGGCTCTCGGAGGCCACCGCGAGCATGCGCATCTTGCCCTTCTGCGTGAGCGCCAGCGTGTTGTAGGACATCGCCGCCGTCACGTGCCCGCCCAGGACGGAGGAGACGAGGTCGCCGGTGCCCTTGAAGGGGACGTAGGTGGTCTTCGTGCCCATCAGGCCGTTCAGGCGCGTGTGGGCGAGGTGGTTGGCGGAGTTCGTCCCGGAGCCGGCGAACGTGATCCTGTCCTGCCCTTCCTTCGCGGCCTTCACGAGGTCCGCGTAGGTCTTGAGCGGGCTGTCCATGCGCACGATGATCGCGTCGGGCGTGTACTGGTAGAAATGGACGTTGACGACGTCTTCCGTCCGGTACTGCACGTTGCCCTCGAGCGGCTGCAGGACGATGTGCGGCAGGTTGGTGCCCATCACCGTGTAGCCGTCGCCGGGATAGGTGTTGAGCGTGCTCCACGCGAGCGCCCCGCCGGCGCCGGGCTTCGACTCGATCACCATCTCCTGCCCGAACTTGCGGCGGAACACCGACTGTTGCAGCCGCGCCCCGATGTCGGACTCGCCGCCCGGGGCGAACGCGATGATCATGCGCACGGGCTTCTCGGGGTACGCCGCCCGCGCCGGAAGCGCAATCGAGGCCGCCATGGCGCCGCCGGCCACCAGGAATTCACGTCGTTTCATCGATGTCTCCTCCTCAGGATTCGGTCCCGGTGTGCCGGGCTCTCGGACCGGAGTGTATACCGCCTTCCGGGCCGACTTTCCATGATCCGCGCCTAGACCGCGCCGGCGATGGCCTTCCCCACCTCGACGGTGTCGGCCGTGCCGCCCATGTCGCGCGTGCGCGGACCGCCGGCCAGCACGGCCTCGATCGCCTTCACGATCGCATCGGCCGCGTCCTTGTGGCCCAGGTGCTCCAGCATCATGGCGCCGGACCAGATCTGGCCGATGGGATTGGCGATGCCCTTGCCCGCGATGTCCGGGGCGCTGCCGTGCACCGGCTCGAACATGGACGGGAAGTCCCGCTCCGGGTTGATGTTGCCGCCCGGCGCGATGCCGATGGTGCCCGTGCAGGCGGGCCCGAGGTCCGAGAGGATGTCGCCGAAGAGGTTCGAGCCCACGACGACGTCGAACCAGTCCGGGTGCTGCACGAAGTGGGCCGTCAGGATGTCGATGTGGAACTGCGAGGTCTTCACGTCCGGGTACTCGGCCGAGATCGCCTTGAAGCGCTCGTCCCAGTACGGCATGGTGATCGCGATGCCGTTGGACTTGGTGGCGGACGTGACGTGTTTCTTCGTCCTCGTCTTCGCCAGCTCGAAGGCGTAGCGCATGATCCGGTCGGTGCCGCGCTTCGAGAACACGGAGAGCTGCGTCACGAACTCGTTCTCCGTGCCGCCGTACATGCGCCCGCCCATGGAGGAGTACTCGCCCTCGTTGTTCTCGCGCACCACCCAGAAGTCGATGTCCCCCGGGTTGCGTCCCGCGAGCGGGCTCTTCACGCCGGGCATGAGGCGCACGGGGCGCAGGTTCACGTACTGCTGGAACTCGCGGCGGATGGGCACCAGCAGCCCCCACAGGGACACGTGGTCCGGCACGCCCGGGAAGCCCACGGCGCCCAGGTAGATCGCGTCGTGGCCCCGGATCCGCGCCAGCCCGTCCTCGGGCATCATGCAGCCGTGCTTCGCGTAGTAGGCGCAGCTCCACGGCTTCTCGTCCCACGTGAAGCCGATGCCGAACTTGCGCCCGGCCGCCTCCAGCACGCGGATGCCCTCGGGCACGACCTCGTTGCCGATCCCGTCGCCGGGGATCGTCGCGATGCGGTATGTCTTCATTTTCCCTGTTCTCCGAAGAATGATTCGAATTCGCCGGCCACGAGGTCGGGCACCTCCTCGGGCAGGTAGTGGCCCGCGGGAAGTGCCCTGCCGCGGACGTCCGTGGCCACGCGTCCCCAGTCCTCGAGCGCCCGGAAGCAGCGCTCCACGACGCCGTGGGCGCCCCACAGCGCGAGCAGCGGGCAGGCGAGCCGCCGCCCCGCCTCGCGGTCCGCGCGGTCGTGCTCGAGGTCGAGCGTGGCCGCGGCGCGATAGTCCTCGCAGCTCGCGTGGATGGCCTCCGGCGTGAAGCAGCGCTCGTACTCGGCCCACGCCGCGGCCGCGAACGGCGACATGCCCGCCGATCCCTCGCCCATCTTTCGGCGGAGGTAGAACGCGGGGTCGGCCCCGATCATGGTCTCCGGGACGGGCGCCTTCTGGATGAGGAAGAACCAGTGCCAGTAGGCGGAAGCGAAGGCCATGTCCGTCCCCTCGTACATCGCGAGCGTGGGCGAGATGTCGAGGACGGCGAGCCGCTCGACTGCCTGCGGGTGGTCCATCGCGAGCCGGTGCCCGACGCGCCCGCCGCGGTCGTGGCCCGCGAGGCGGAAGCGCGGGAAGCCCAGCCTGCGCATGCACTCGACCAGGTCCTTCGCCATCTCGCGCTTCGAGTACGGCGCGTGCCGCGCGTCCGTCGGCGGCTTGCCCGAGTCGCCGTAGCCGCGCAGGTCGGCGCACACCACGGTGAAGCGCTTCGCCAGGCGCGGCGCCACCTTGTGCCAGATGGCGTGGGTCTGCGGGTAGCCGTGCAGCAGGAGCAGCGGCGGGCCCGATCCGCCCGTGACGGCGTGCACCACGACGCCCCCGGCGTCGATGTCATGCACACCAAAACCGGGAAATAGCGCCGCCTGTTGGACCATGGTGCCATTATGACGCCGCCGATCCCCCCCCGGCGCTTGACGGCCATCAACGGGGCGCGACGGCAATGACCTACAAAGGGCGAAGCGAATTCATGAACCCGGGAATTGCAGAAATGGATACCTCCCCTGCCGCCCTGGACGTCCTCGTGGTCGGCGCCGGCGTTTCGGGCCTCGCCACCGCCTTCGGGCTGGCCCGCCGCGGCCTCGCCGTCGAGGTGATCGACTCGGGCGCCAGGCCCGGCGGCGTGATCGGGACCGTGTCCCGCGACGGCGCGCTCTACGAGACGGGCCCCAACAGCGCCCTTGACACCACGCCCCTCATCGGCGAGCTCATCGAGGCGGCCGGGATCGCTCCCGAGCGCCTGGCCGCGAGCGAGATCTCGAACACGCGCTTCGTGGTGAAGAACGGCGCGCCGGTGGCGCTGCCCATGTCGCCGGGCTCTTTCCTGGCCACGCCTCTCTTCTCGGGGCTCGCGAAGGCGCGCCTCGCCCTCGAGCCGCTCTTTCCGCGCCAGCCCGCCGGCGAGGAGGAGGTCATCGCCCACTTCGTGCGCCGCCGCCTGGGGCGCGAGTTCCTCGACTACGCCATCGAGCCCTTCGTGGCCGGCATCTACGCCGGCGACCCCGAGCGCCTCTCGGTGCCGGCCGCCTTCCCGAAGCTGCACGCCCTCGAGCAGCGCTACGGCAGCCTCATCCTGGGCGCCATCCTCGGCGCGCGGGAGCGCAGGAAGCGCGCCGAGAAGGCGAAGAACACGGCCAAGAGCTTCTCCTTCCGCAAGGGCATGCAGACGCTCACCGACGCGCTGGCGCGCGACGCCGGGCGGGTGACGCCCGGCGCAAGGGCCGTCTCGGTATCGCGCCTCGGTGACGGCTCGTTCGCGGTCGTCTACGAGAAGGACGGGCAGAATGTCACTCGCCACGCGCGCTCCGTCGTGCTTTCCGTGCCCGCCGCCGAGGCGGCGCGACTCGCCTATCCCCTCGCCCCGCAGGCGACCGTCGCGCTTCAGGAGATCGAGTACCCTCCGGTGACCGTCGTGGCGACCGCTTACCGACGCGAGGACGTGACCCACCCGCTCGGGGGGTTCGGCTTCCTCGCGCCCCGCGTCGAGGGCCGCGCCGTCCTGGGCACGCTTTTCTCCAGCTCGATGTTCGACGGCCGCGCGCCGCAGGGCCAGGTGCTGCTCACCAACTTCGTGGGCGGCCGGCGCAACCCCGAGCTCGCATCGGCCGACGAGGACGTCCTCCTGGAGAAGGTGGCCGCGGAGCACCGCGCGCTCCTGGGCGCGCGCGCCCCGGCCCTCTGGAACGCGGTCGTTCGCTGGCCGCGCGCCATCCCGCAGTACGAGCTGGGCCATCTCGGGCGCATCGCGAAGGTCGCCGAGGCGGAAAAGACCGTGCCGGGGCTGCGCTTCTGCGCCAACTACCGGGGCGGCGTGTCCGTGGGGGACTGCATCGCGAACGCGCACGCCACGGCGGAGTCGCTGGCCGCGTGGCTGCGGGCGCCGGTGACGGCCGGCTGACCCTGCCGGCGCGGGCCGTGCCCCGAAAGGGGCATCCTCTCTGCTTGTTTTGATCGGGGTCAACCGGGCGGGCGCCCGCGGAGACTCCAATTGAAGTCGGCGCCCGGATCGCCCGGGCGCGCCTTGCGGGCGCCCAAGCCATGAACCTCTCCGGAATCCTCGTCGTCGTGCCGCCCGAGCGGCTCGACGCCTGCGCCGCCGACCTCGGGACGCTTCCGGGCGTCGAGGTCCACCACACCGATCCCGCCACCGGGCGCCTCATCGTCGTGCAGGAAGCCGCCGACGTCGAGGCCGAGATGGCCGGGCTCCTCGCGATCAAGGCGCGCCCCCACGTGCGGGCCGCCGACCTGGTCTACCACCATTTCGCCATTGAGGGAGAAGAGCCATGACGAGCCTGCGCCGCCGTGAATTCCTGAAGTCGAGCGTTGCCGCCGCCTCCGCGGCGACCGTCGGGCTGCCCGTGAGCCAGGCGGTCCTCGCCCAGGCAAAGGCCGCCGAGGCCGGCTGGCAGTGGGACAAGGCCGTCTGCCGCTTCTGCGGCACCGGCTGCGGCATCCAGGTCGCCACCGCCGGCGGCAAGGTCGTCGCCACGAAGGGCGACCCCGACGCGCCCGTGAACCGCGGCCTCAACTGCATCAAGGGCTACTTCAACGGCAAGATCCTCTACGGCGCCGACCGCCTCACGCGGCCGCTCATGCGCATGAAGGACGGCAAGTTCGACAAGAAGGGCGCCTTCGTGCCCGTCACCTGGCAGCAGGCCATGGACGAGATGGAGCGCCAGTTCCGCAAGGCCTACGCCGAGAAGGGACCCGCGGGCGTGGCCATCATCGGCTCGGGGCAGTACACGATCCAGGAGGGCTACGTCGCGGCCAAGCTCATGAAGGCGGGCTTCCGCTCCAACAACATCGACCCCAACGCGCGCCACTGCATGGCGAGCGCGGTCGCGGCCTTCATGCAGACCTTCGGCATCGACGAGCCGGCCAACGTCTACGACGACATCGAGCTCGCCGACACGATCGTGCTGTGGGGCGCCAACATGGCCGAGAACCACCCGATCCTGTGGTCGCGCATCACGGACCGCAAGCTCGCGGCCAAGGCGACCCAGGTGGTGAACCTCACCACCTACCGCAACATGTCGAGCGACCTCGCGGACCTCGAGATCGTGATGACGCCCTCCTCCGACCTCGCCATCCAGAACTACCTCGCCCGCGAGCTCCTCGCGCGGAACGCCGTCAACTGGGACTTCGTGAAGAAGCACTGCGTCTTCGCGACGGGACCCGCCGACATCGGCTACGGCATGCGGCCCACCTCCAGGTTCGCGCTCGACGCCGAGAAGGACACGCAGGCGAAGGAGCTCGAGGTGACGCTCTCGAAGGCCGAGGCCATCGCCCAGCGCCGCAACCCCGGCGAGAAGGTGGCGCAGAAGAACCGCACCAGCGCCGGCCGCCATTGGCTCATCAGTCTCGAGGAGTTCAAGCGCGGGCTCGAGCCCTACACGCTCGACTTCGTGGCCGAGCTCGCCAAGGGCGACCCGGACGAGCCGCTGGAGAAGTTCAAGGCGAAGCTCGTGCGCCTGGCGGACCTCTACGCCGACTCGAAGCGCAACACGATGTCCTTCTGGACCATGGGCTTCAACCAGCACCAGCGCGGCGTCTGGGTGAACGAGCAGAACTACATGATCCACCTGCTCAAGGGCAAGCACGGCACGCCGGGCAACGGCGCCTTCTCGCTCACGGGCCAGCCCTCGGCGTGCGGAACGGCGCGCGAGGTGGGCACGTTCTCCCACCGCCTGCCCGCGGACATGGTGGTGGACAACCCGGCGCACCGCGCCCTCACCGAGAAGACGTGGAAGCTCCCCGCGAAGACGCTGAACCCGAAGCCGGGCAGCGACATCATGGGGATCCTGCGCGACCTCGAGGACGGCAGCGTCAAGTTCCTGTGGGTGCAGGTGACCAATCCCTTCCAGTCCTCGCCCAACGCCAACCACTGGTTCAAGGCCGCGCGCGAGATGGACAACTTCATCGTCGTGGCCGACTGCTACCCGACGGTCTCCGGCAAGGTCGCGGACCTCGTGCTGCCGGCGGCGATGATGTTCGAGAAGTGGGGCGCCTACGGCAACGCCGAGCGGCGCACGCAGATGTGGCGCCAGCAGGTCGAGGCGCCCGGCGAGGCGCGCACCGACGTGTGGATGATGCTCGAGTTCGCCAAGCGCTTCAAAGTGGGCGAGGTGTGGGGCGAGAAGCCGCTGCCCGGCCTCAAGACCGACGGGTTCGAGGACGGGAAGCTCCCCGACGTGGTCGAGGGCGCGAAGGCCATGGGCTACAAGCCGGAGCAGTCGCTGTACGAGGCGCTCTTCGCCACGCCCGAGAACCGCAAGTTCGCGTGGCCCGACCCCGTGGCGAAGGGCAAGGCGAACGGGACGGTGAAGGCGCTCGGCGAGAACTGGTTCGTCGAGAAGGCGCTCTTCGAGGAGTACGCGCAGTTCGGCCGCGGCCACCACCACGACCTCGCCGAGTTCGACGTGTACTACCGCGACGACGTGCGCGGGCTGCGCTGGCCGGTCATCAACGGCAAGGAGACGAAGTACCGCTTCGTCGAGGGCCACGACCCCTACGTGAAGGCGGGCGAGGGATTCAACTTCTACGGCGGCGCCTTCAAGGCGCTGCCCACCGGCACCCTCGACGACGTCACCGAGCCCAAGCCGACGCCGCTCGCCGGCAAGGCGAAGATCTTCTTCCGCCCGTACGCCGCCCCCGTCGAGCAGCCGGACGCGAACTACGACCTGTGGTTCTGCACCGGCCGCATCATCGAGCACTGGCACACCGGGTCCATGACGCGGCGCGTGGCCGAGCTGAACCGCGCTGCCCCGTCGGCCGTCCTGTACATGAACCCGGCGGACGCCGAGAAGCGCGGGCTCAAGCGCAACGACACGGCCTGGATCGAGTCGCGCCGCGGCAAGATCAGGATGGTGGTCGAGACCAAGGGCCGCAACACGATGCCGCGCGGCACCGTCTTCGCCGCCTTCTTCGACGAGTCGCTCCTCGTGAACAAGCTGGTGCTGGACGCCATCGACCCGATCTCGCGCGAGACCGACTTCAAGAAGTGCGCGGCCAAGGTCTACAAGGCGTGAGCGGGACGGGGTGCGCGGGCTGAGCCGCCATGACCGGGAACGGCGAGCGCCGGAAGTTCCTCGCACACGCGGTGCAGGGCGTGGCCGCGGCGGCCTGCGGCGGCGTGGCATGGAACGCGCTCCTCGTGCAGCAGGTGCACGCCGTGCCGATGGGCATTCGCCCGCCGGGCGCCCAGCCCGAGCGCGACTTCGCGGCGACGTGCGTGAAATGCGGCGCGTGCGTCGTGGCCTGCCCGTACGGGATCCTGAAGCTCGCCACGGCCGCGACCGACATCTCCCTCGGCACGCCCCACTTCGTGCCGCGCGAGGAGCCCTGCCGGCTGTGCCCCGACATCCCCTGCGCGAAGGCCTGCCCCACGGGCTCCCTCGACCGCACGATGACGGACATCAACCGGGCGCGCATGGGCCTCGCGGTCATCGACGCGGAGAACTGCCTTTCGTGGAACGGGCTGCGCTGCGAGGTGTGCTACCGCGTCTGCCCCGTGAAGGGCAAGGCGATCACCATCGACCCGCATCCGCGCAAGCTCTCGAAGCACGCGGTCTTCGTGCCCCTGATCCACTCGGACGCGTGCACCGGCTGCGGGCTGTGCGAGAAGGCGTGCCCCACGGCGGTGGCGGCGGTGCGCGTCGTGCAGCCGTCGCTCGTGCAGGGCCGCATCGGCGAGCACTTCCGCATGGAATGGAGGCCGGAGGCGGTGCCGTCCGCGCCCGGGGCCGCGCCGCCAGCGGCTCCCGCCCCCGCGAAGCCCGTGACGCCAGCCGCGCCCGCGAAGACGCCCGGTCTCGACTACTTCAACAGCGAGGCGAAGCCGTGAGCGTGCCGCGCCCCGTCCGGCACTTCGAGATGCCCTCCTCGCTCGGGGGAAAGCTGCATGCGCACCGCTTCCTCCTCGCCCGGCGCGCGTCCCAGCTGGCGGTGCTCCTCCTGTTCTTCGGGACGGCGCACTGGGGGTGGAAGCTCCTCGGCCAGCCGCTGCTCGCCGGGAATCTCTCGGCCGCGAAGCTCGCCGGCATCGTGCCGCTGGCCGACCCCTTCGCGATCCTGCAGGTGCTCGCCACGCGCCACGCGGTGGCGGCCGAGGCGCTGTGGGGGGCGGCGATCGTGTTCGCGGCCTACTTCCTGCTGGGCGGCCGCGTCTTCTGCTCGTGGGTGTGCCCCATGAACCTGGTGACCGATGCCGCGCGCTGGGTGCGGATGCGGCTCGAGGTGCGCGACGTCTTCGCGATCCCTCCCGGAGTGCGCTACGCCATCCTCGCGCTCGCCCTGGCGCTCTCCGCCTTCGCGGGGGTGGCCGCCTTCGAGTGGATCAGCCCCATCGCGATGATGCACCGCGAGATCGTGTACGGAGCGGGGCTGGGGCTCACTTCCGTGGCGGGCGTGTTCCTCTTCGACGCCTTCGTCCTCAAGCGCGGCTGGTGCGGCCACCTGTGCCCCCTCGGCGCCTTCTGGGCGCTGGCAGGCCGCGCCGCCCCGGTGCGCGTCGCCTTCGACGACGCCACCTGCACGCGCTGCGGCGACTGCCTGCGGGTTTGCCCCGAGCCGCGCGTCCTCAACTTCAACGAGGCCGCCCGCCACGGCTTCGTGAAGCCCGGCGAGTGCACCAACTGCGCCGCCTGCATCGCCGTGTGCCCCGAATCGAGCCTCCGTCTCGCCCTGCGCGCCTCGGCGCGCGGGACAGGTATTGGGGACGGTTCCGGAGAACCGTCCCCGAACTTCTCCGCTTCCCGACTGAAGGAATGACGCCATGAAACCCTTCCTCGCCGCCTTCTCGTTCGCGATCCTCGCGCTCGCCGCCACGGCCCAGCAGAATCCGCCGCTGGACGACAAGGACTTCAGCCTCAACAAGGGCAGCGTCCTCGAGGCCGCGAAGACCGCGCCCTTCGAGTACGAGGACGGCGCGAAGACCGCGCGCCCCCTCGAGGGCTCCGGCATGCCGGTCATGATCTCCCACACCATCGAGGACGACCTGCCCATCACGGCGGAGAAGAACGGCTGCATCCGCTGCCACACGCCCACGGGCAAGAAGGTGAAGGGCGCGCCGCCGGTGCCGCCGTCGCACGTCGCGAAGGCGGACACGCCCACGGTCACCGGCAAGCGCTGGAACTGCATCGCCTGCCATGCGCCGCAGGCGGACGTGAAGCCGCTGGTGGCCAACAC
>JBBIJT010000026.1:0-31102 GCA_037445795.1 Betaproteobacteria bacterium
CGTTGGGGTCCTTCGGCAGCAGCATCTTCTGGATCTCGGCGCCGATCGCCTCGAGCCTTCCGCGGCCGGCCCTGATCTCGCTCTCGGCGAACTCGCGCATCTCCGGATCCTTCGCCATGTCCTCGGCCGCGGCGATGTCGGCCTCGGCGGCCGCGTACTCGCCGTAGCGCGCCACCACGGGCGAGATCTCGGCGTGCTCCCGCGTGAGCTTGCGGTAGTTGTCGAGGTTCGCGGTGACGTCGGGGTCGGACAGGAGCGCGTCGAGCTCCTTCGCGCGCGAGACGAGGTTCGCGAGCTTCGCGGCGACGCTGGGCTTCATGGCTCGTCCGTTCCCGGGCGGCCGTTGCCGTCGTCGGGGAAGAGGACCTCGACCGCGCGCACGAGGGCGTCGCGCTCCCCGTCGACGGCGCGGTTCAGGGCCCGCGTGGGGTGGTGCAGGATCTTGTTCACGAGCCCGGCGGCGAGTGCCTCGAGCACGCGGGCGGGATCCTCGCCCTTGGCGAGGCGCGCCCTGGCCTTGGCGACCTCGGCCGCGCGGTACGTTTCGGCGCGGGCGCGCAGCTGGACGATGGCCGGGACGGCGCCGCGGGCCTTGAGCCAGGCCTGGAAGGCCTGCACCTGGCGGTCGACGATCGTCTCCGCCTCGGCCACGGCAGCCTGCCGCTGGCCGGCGCCCTCCTGGACGATGGTGCCCAGGTCGTCGATCGTGTAGAGGAAGAGGTCCTCGAGCTCGGCGGCCTCGGGCTCGACGTCCCGGGGCACGGCGAAGTCCACGACGAACATCGGGCGGTAGCGCCTCGACTTGAGCGCGCGCTCGAAAACGCCCTTGGAGAGGATCGGCAGCGTCGAGGCCGTGCCGGTGATGACGACGTCGAACTCGTGCAGGCGCTCGGGAAGCTGCTCGAGCGAGATGGCCGAGCCGCTGAAGCGCTCGGCGAATGCCTCGCCGCGGGCGAGCGTGCGGTTGGCCACGACGACCGACTGCGGCCCCTGCGCCACGAAGTAGGTGGCGGCGAGCTCGACCATCTCGCCCACGCCGATGAGGAGCATGCGCGTGCGCGAGATGTCGCCGAAGAGGTTCTGCGCCAGCTTGAGCGCGGCGGCCGACATGGAGATCGACTGGGCGCCGATGGCCGTCTGCGTGCGCACCTCCTTCGCGACCGAGAAGGTCTGCTGGAAGAGGCGGTTGAGCGTCGAGCCGAGGGTGCCGCTGTGCTCGGCCGTGCGCACCGACTGCTTCACCTGCCCGAGGATCTGCGGCTCGCCCAGCACCATCGAGTCGAGCCCGGAGGCCACGCGGAAGGCGTGCCGGATCGCGTCGGCCTCGCTGTGCGCGTAGAGGTGCCCCTCGATGTCGAGCCCGGACTTGGCGGCCTCGCCCGCGAGCCAGGCGCGCACCGCGGCCACGTCGTCGGCGCGGCAGTAGACCTCGGTGCGGTTGCAGGTGGACACGAGCACGGCCTCGGACACGCCCGGCCGCGAGGCGAGCGAGGTGAGCGCCTCCGACTGGGTCTCGGGGGGGAAGGCGAGCTTCTCCCGGACCTCGAGCGGCGCGCTGTGGTGGTTGATGCCGAGAACGTGCAGGGGCATGGGCCGTGAAGCCTCGCCGACCCAGGGCGGCGGGCATTTCGAGAGCGCGGATTATACAGGGGGGCACCCGCCGGCCCTTGAGGAATCCGGGGTCGGCCCGGGCCCGCGCGGGCTGGGTATCATGGAAGGCGGACCCTGGACCCCCCGAGCCCGAACCCATGAAGAACGCCCTCGCCGCCACCCTAGTGGCCGCCGCACTTACGGCCGGCGCCGCCTGCCCCCCGCTCCTGGACCACCGCATGGCAACGCTCAAGGGCGAGCCCGCGGACCTCTGCCAGTACGCCGGAAAGGTCGTGCTGGTGGTGAACACCGCGAGCTACTGCGGCTACGCGAGCCAGTACCAGGGGCTCGAATCCCTCTACCAGCGCTACAAGGACCGGGGGCTCGTCGTCCTGGGCGTCCCCTCGAACGACTTCGGCGCGCAGGAGCCCGGCAGCAACGAGCAGGTGGCCGACTTCTGCGAGCGCACCTACAGGGTCCGCTTCCCGATGCTCGGGAAGTCGGCCGTCGCCGGCCCCGAGGCGGTCCCCCTCTACCGCGGCCTCGCCGCCGAGACGGGGCAGGCGCCGAAGTGGAATTTCCACAAGTACCTGGTGGGCCGGGACGGCCGGGCGGTGGCCGGTTTTCCGGGCGCCGTGGCCCCCGAGGACACGAAGGTCGTGGCGGCGGTGGAGAAGGCGCTGGCCGGGCGTTGAGGCCCCTCGTTTCGGGGCGGTTGGGGCCGGCTGTCCCGTTTCTTTACAAGGAGAACGAAAAAGGCGCACTATAACGTTGATTTAAAGGGAATCTTTTAATGTCCGCAGCCCCCGGAACCTTCAGCGCCCTCGGCCGCGCCCTCGTTCAGCAGGGACGGCTGGTCCAGGCCGACGCCTCGGCGATCCAGCTCGAGGCGTCGAAGGCGGGCGTGACCTTCGTGCAGCAGCTCGTCGCCTCCAGGAAGCTCACGGCCCGCGACGTTTCCCTGTTCGCGGCCAACGCCTTCGGCTACCCGCTGCTCGACCTCTCGGCGGTCGACACCGACCAGCTGCCGCTCAACCTCATCGACTCGAAGATCGCCTCGAACCACCGCGTGATCGCGCTGGGCAAGCGCGGCAACCGCCTCTTCGTGGGCATGTCCGACCCCACGAACGAGCAGGTGATGCAGGAGGTGAAGTTCGCCACCGGCATGACGATGGAGCCGGTGGTGGTCGAGGACGACAAGCTCTCGATCATCGTCAAGAAGCTCACGGATTCCACGACCAAGTCGCTCGAGATCGCCACCGAGGACGTGGACCTCTCCGGCGTCGAGGTCACCGACGGCGAGACCCAGCCCGAGGTCGTCACCGAGGAGATCGACGACGCGCCGGTGGTGAAGTACGTGCAGAAGATCCTGCTCGACGCCATCAACAGCGGCGCCTCCGACATCCACTTCGAGCCCTACGAGAAGTACTACCGCATCCGCTACCGCCAGGACGGCATCCTCTACGACATCGCGAACCCGCCGCTCGCGATCAAGGAGAAGATCGCCTCCCGCATCAAGGTCGTCTCGCGGCTGGACATCTCGGAGAAGCGCGTGCCCCAGGACGGGCGCATGAAGATGGTGCTCTCCAAGACGCGCGCCATCGACTTCCGCGTCTCCACCCTGCCCACGCTCTTCGGCGAGAAAATATGCATGCGGATCCTCGATCCCTCGAGCGCCACGCTCGGGATCGACGCCCTGGGCTACGAGCCGGACCAGAGGGAGGCGCTGATGCACGCGATCCAGCGCCCCTACGGCATGGTGCTGGTGACGGGCCCCACGGGCTCGGGGAAGACGGTGTCGCTCTACACCTGCCTCAACATCCTCAACAAGCCCGGCATCAACATCTCCACGGCCGAGGACCCGGCCGAAATCAACCTGCCGGGCATCAACCAGGTCAACGTGAACGACAAGGCCGGGCTCACCTTCGCCGCGGCCCTGAAGGCGTTCCTGCGGCAGGACCCGGACATCATCATGGTGGGCGAGATCCGCGACCTGGAGACCGGCGAGATCTCCATCAAGGCGGCCCAGACGGGCCACATGGTGCTCTCCACCCTGCACACGAACGACGCCCCGGCGACGCTCACGCGCCTCATGAACATGGGGATCGCGCCGTTCAACATCGCCTCCTCGGTGATCCTCATCACTGCGCAGCGCCTCGCGAGGAAGCTCTGCACCTGCAAGCGGCCGGTGGCGATCCCCGAGGAGGCGCTGCTGCGGGCGGGCTTCAAGGAGGAGGAGCTGGACGGCACCTGGCAGACCTACGAGGCCGTCGGCTGCGAGGTGTGCAAGAATACCGGCTACAAGGGCCGGGTCGGCATCTACCAGGTCATGCCGATCTCCGAGGAGATGGAGCGGATCATCATGAAGAACGGGACCGCGATCGACCTGGCCGACCAGGCTCAGCGCGACGGCGTGCGCGACCTGCGGCAGTCGGGTCTTCTCAAGGTGAAAAAGGGGCTCACCTCTCTCGAAGAGGTCGAGGCCGTCACGAACGAGTAGGGGAGGCACGGACATGGCGGCGGTGGCCAAGAAGGACACGGGCAAGGACGTCAAGCTCTACAACTACGCGTGGAGCGGCAAGGACAAGAGCGGCAAGATCGTCAAGGGCGAGCTGCGCGCCGGGGGCGAGAACGTCGTCCTGGCGACGCTGCGCCGCCAGGGCATCCAGGTCTCGAACGTCAAGAAGGTGTCCTCGCGCGGGGGCAAGAAGATCACCGAGCAGGACATCACGATCTTCACGCGCCAGCTCGCGGTGATGATGAAGGCGGGCGTTCCCCTCCTGCAGGCCTTCGACATCGTGGGCAAGGGGCACGCGAACGCCTCCGTCGGCAAGCTGCTGCTCGACATCAAGACCGAGGTGGAGACGGGCTCGTCGCTCTCGACCGCGTTCCGCAAGTACCCCCAGTACTTCGACGCCCTGTTCTGCAACCTGGTGGGCGCGGGCGAGGCCGCCGGCATCCTGGACAGCCTCCTGGACCGCCTGGCGACCTACAAGGAGAAGATCGTCGCCATCAAGAAGAAGATCAAGGGCGCGCTCTTCTACCCGGTGTCGATCATCGTGGTGGCGCTCGTGATCACCGCGGTGATCATGATCTTCGTGATCCCCACCTTCAAGGACCTGTTCAAGGGCTTCGGGGCGGACCTGCCCGCGCCCACGCAGATCGTGATGAACATGTCCGACTTCTTCGTCGCCTACTGGTACATCATCTTCGGCACCCTCATCGGCGGCGTCTGGGCCACGCTCTACGTCTACAAGCGCTCGACCAAGATGCAGAACGGGGTGGACCGCATGATGCTGCGCCTGCCGATCTTCGGCGACGTGATCCGCAAGGCCTCCATCGCGCGCTGGTGCCGGACGCTCTCCACGATGTTCGCCGCGGGCGTGCCGCTCGTGGAGTCGCTCGACTCCGTGGCGGGCGCGGCGGGCAACTACGTCTACTACGAGGCCACCAAGCGCATCCAGTCGGAGGTTTCGACGGGCACCGGCCTCACGGTGGCGATGCAGAACTCCAACGTGTTCCCGAGCATGGTGCTGCAGATGACCGCCATCGGCGAGGAGTCCGGCGCGCTCGACGCGATGCTCTCGAAGGTGGCCGACTTCTTCGAGGCCGAGGTGGACGAGGCCGTCGAGGCGCTCTCCTCCCTGATGGAGCCGCTCATCATGGTGGTGCTGGGCGGCCTCATCGGCGGCCTGGTGGTGGCCATGTACCTGCCGATCTTCAAGATGGGCCAGGCGGTCTGACGACGCGGCGGGCCCGCCGCAGGGCGGGCCGGTCCCCGAAGGCAGCGGCGGGTGCGGGAGCGGTTCCCGCGCCCGCTTTCTTTTGAAGCGGAGACGATGGACCTTTCCCCCCTGCAAACCTCCCCGGCGTTCCTCATGGTCGCCGTCGGCGCCCTCGGGCTGTGCGTGGGCTCGTTCCTCAACGTGGTGATCCACCGCCTGCCGCTCATGATGCAGGCGGAGTGGCGCGCCGACTGCGCGGAGTTCGAGGGGCGCGACGTCCCCCCCGAGCCGAAGCTGAACCTCCTCACGCCGCGCTCGCGCTGCCCGTCCTGCGGCACCCCCATCACGGCGCTGCAGAACATCCCGGTCGCGAGCTGGATCGCGCTGGGGGGCAGGTGCGCCGCCTGCAGGGCGCCCATCAGCAAGCGCTACCCGGCGGTGGAGCTCTTCACCGGGGCGCTCTCCGTGTTCCTCGCGTGGCGCTTCGGTTGGGGCGCGGCGCTGCCGGCGGCGCTCGTGTTCTGCTGGGCGCTCGTCGCCGCCTCGGCGATCGACGTCGACACGCAGCTCCTGCCGGACCGCATCACGCTGCCGCTGCTGTGGCTGGGGCTCCTGGTGAACATCTTCGGCGTGTTCGTCGACCTGCGCTCGGCGGTCCTGGGGGCCGCGGGCGGCTACCTCCTGCTGTGGAGCGTCTACTGGGGCTTCAAGCTCCTCGCGGGCAAGGAAGGCATGGGCTTCGGCGACTTCAAGCTGCTCGCGGCGCTCGGCGCGTGGACGGGGTGGCAGACGCTGCCCCTCATCCTGCTCGTCTCCGCGGGGGCGGGCGCCATCATCGGGCTCCTCGCCATCTGGCTCGCGGGCAAGGGGCGCGACGCGCGCATTCCCTTCGGCCCCTACCTCGCCGCGGGCGGGCTGGTGGCCCTGCTCTGGGGACGGGAGGCGGTGGTGGCCTATCTCGGGCGCTTCCCCGCGTGATCCCGAGGGTAGGGCTCACCGGCGGCATCGGCTCCGGAAAGTCCACGGCCGCGGCGATCCTCGGCGGGCTCGGCGCGAGCGTGGTGGACGCCGACGAGATCTCGCGCGGGCTCACCCTCGAGGGCGGGACGGCGCTCCCGGCCCTTCGCGAGGCATTCGGCGAGGCGCTCGTGCCGCCCGGAGGCGCCCTCGACCGCGCGGCGATGCGCGCCCTCGCCTTTTCCGACCCCGCCGCCCGCGCGCGGCTGGAGGCGATCCTGCACCCGCTCATCCGCGAGGAGTGCGCGCGCAGGCTGGCGGCCTCCACCGGGCCGTACGCGCTCTTCGTCGTGCCGCTGCTCTTCGAGTCGGGCTCGTGGGCCGGGCGCCTCGACCGCGTCGTGGTGGTCGACCTCGACGAGGAGCTGCAGGTGAGCCGCACCGTCGCGCGCTCGGGGCTCGCCGAGCCCGAGGTCCGCGCCATCATGGCCGCCCAGTGGCCCCGCTGGCGGCGGCTGCAGTCGGCCGACGACGTGCTCTGGAACGGCGGCGGCCCCGAGGCCCTGCGGGCGCAGTGCGAGCGGCTGCACGAGCGGCTGCGCGCCGCCGGCCCCGCCCCTAGCGGTCCGGGATTTGTCAAGAACGGGACGCATGCCCCACAATCCGGTGATCCCGAAAGTCGTCCCGATACCCAGGGGACCCGCGCGGCCGTGATCACCTACGAATATCCCCTGAACGAGCGCGTGCGAACGCTGCTTCGGCTGGAGGACCTGTACGACCGCGTCCATTTCTTCCTGCACCACGACAGCCCCCACGACCACCACGCCTGCCTCACCGGCATCTTCGAGATCCTCGAGGTCGCGAGCCGCGCCGACCTGAAGAGCGACCTGCTGCAGGAACTCGACCGCCAGCGCACCTTCCTCGACGCCCTGCGCGCCAACCCGGCGATTTCCGAGGAGAAGCTCGACCAGATCCTCGTCGACATCGACCGCGCCTTCACCAACCTCCACGCGCTCTCGGGCAAGACCGGCCAGAACCTGCGCGAGAACGAGTGGCTCATGGCGATCAAGCAGCGGGCCGGCATCCCGGGGGGCACGAGCGAATTCGACCTGCCCTCCTACCACTACTGGATGCACCGGCCCGTCGACGCCCGCCGCGCCGACCTCATGACGTGGATCCAGCCCATCGACCCGGTTCACGCCGCCCTCGCCATCGTGCTGCGGGTGCTGCGCGAGAGCGGGCGGACGGTCTCCCTGGTGGCTCCCCTGGGCGTCTTCCAGCAGGGCCCCACGGACAAGCCGGCGCAGATGCTGCGCCTCGCGCTGCCCGAGGCGCTCGCCTGCGTGCCCGAGATCAGCGCCAACAAGTACGCGCTGAACATCCGCTTCCTCCTCCCCGAGGGCGTCCAGAAGAGCCGCGTGTTCGAGCACGACGTGGCCTTCGACCTCTCCTTCTGCAACCTGTGACCGGCGAGGCAGGGCGCCCCCCGAGGCGGGTCGCGTGCCCCGGATGCGGCGCGCCGGCCGAATACTCCCCCGCGAACCCGTGGCGGCCGTTCTGCTCGGAGCGCTGCCGCCAGGTGGACCTCGGCGCCTGGGCGTCGGAGTCCTACCGGATACTCCTTCGGGAAACCGGCGACGTGCCCCCCGACGAGGAGGGCGCGGACGGCGGCCTCCCCCGGCCCGATACCCCCGGGTCATAAGGTTTCTTTGCGCTAGGTCAAGGGCTTCGGCTAGAATCCTGCGCTAGCCGAATCCGGCCCCGATGCCGCTCCGGCTGGATCCGCCACCGCGGATCCGGCTCGCGGTGCCCAATCAATCGTTTTCAGGGCGCTCGCCCGCCACGACGGCGATTTCGAGCGCGGGGCGCGCGCGCCGTGGGCGCGTGCTGCGGGTGGAGGGCGGTCCCGGAGGCTTTTGCCCGGGGCCGAGGCATGCGGGCAGGGCGGTCGAACTCGGCCGGCTGCCCACCGACGGGAGGCGGCGCGAATGGGCCGCGGAACCCGGGCGCCGGCTTCCGGCGACCCGGACTTGAATCGACAAGACTGACGAAATGGGCCTCGAAATGCTTCGCAAAACCTTCCGAATCGCGGCTGCGGCCGCCGCCGCCCTGGCCGCGAGCGCCACGGCCCACGCCGGCTACGACGTCGACATCCTGCCGCCGGCCTCGCCCATCGCCCAGCAGATCTACGACCTGCACTGGGCGATCATGTGGGTCTGCGTCGGCATCTTCGTGGTCGTGTTCGGCGCCATGTTCTACTCGATCTTCAACCACCGGAAGGCCGCGGGCGCCAAGGCCGCCCACTTCCACGAGAACACCACGGTGGAGGTGATCTGGACGATCGTCCCGTTCATCATCCTCATCGCCATGGCCTACCCGGCCACCAAGACCGTCCTGAAGATGAAGGACGCGTCCAGCCCCGACCTCACCGTGAAGGTGACGGCCTACCAGTGGGCGTGGGAGTACGACTACCTGCAGGACGGCGTGAAGTTCAACTCGCTGCTTTCCACGCCGCGCTCGCAGATCGAGGAGTGGGAGAAGAAGGGCGACAAGAAGAACGCCGACTACCTCCTCGAGGTGACGAACCCCATGGTGGTGCCCGCGGGCAAGAAGGTGCGGCTTCTCATCACCGCCAACGACGTGATCCACGGCTGGTACGTGCCGCAGCTGGGGGTGAACCAGTACGGCATCCCCGGATTCGTGAAGGACACCTGGTTCACCGCCGACAAGCCCGGCGTCTACCGCGGCCAGTGCAGCCAGATCTGCGGCAAGGAGCACGGCTACATGCCGATCGTCGTGGTGGCCAAGACCCCCGACGAGTACGCCGCATGGGTGAAGGAGCAGAAGGCGAAGGCGCCGCAGGCCGAAGCTCCCGCGCAGGTGGCCGCCGCCTCGCCCGCCGCCGCCGCGCCGGCGGAGGACCCGAACAAGAAGTGGACGCTGGACGAGCTCAAGGCCGCGGGCGAGAAGGTCTTCGCCGCCAACTGCGCGGCCTGCCACCAGGCGACCGGCAAGGGCATGCCGCCCGCCTTCCCGGCGCTCGACGGCTCCAAGGTCGTGAACGGCCCCAAGGCCGGCCAGCTCGCGCTGGTCCTCAACGGCAAGCAGGGCACGGCGATGGCCTCGTTCGCGCGCCTGTCCGACAGCGAGCTGGCGTCCGTCGTCACGTACACACGCAATTCCTGGGGCAACAAGACCGGCGAGGCCATCCAGCCCGCCGAGGTCAAGGCGGCCCGCAAGTAGGCCCCATCAACGGATTCGAGAAAGCGGAGCACCCATGAGCGCTGTCACCCACGGCCAAGAGCACGCCCACCACGACGACCACGCGCACCATCCCTCGGGGATCACGCGCTGGCTCTTCACCACGAACCACAAGGACATCGGCACGCTGTACCTGTGGTTCTCGCTCACCATGTTCTTCATGGGCGGCGTGATGGCGCTTCTCATCCGCGCCGAGCTCTTCCAGCCGGGCCTGCAGTTCGTGAACCCCGAGTTCTTCAACTCCCTCACCACCGTCCACGGCCTGGTGATGGTCTTCGGCGCCATCATGCCGGCCTGGGTGGGCTTCGCGAACTGGCTCATCCCGATGCAGATCGGCGCGGCCGACATGGCCTTCCCGCGCATGAACAACTGGAGCTTCTGGCTGGTGGTGCCCGCCGCGATCCTGCTCGTGGCCTCGTTCTTCGTGCCCGGCGGCGCCGCCGCCTCCGGCTGGACGCTCTATCCCCCGCTCATCATCCAGCAGGGCATCTCGATCGACATGACGATCCTCGCCGTCCACATCCTCGGCGCCTCGTCGATCATGGGCTCGATCAACATCATCACCACGATCCTGAACCTGCGCGCGCCGGGCATGACCCTCATGAAGATGCCCCTCTTCGTGTGGACCTGGCTCATCACCGCCTACCTGCTGATCGCCGTGATGCCGGTGCTCGCCGGCTCGGTGACGATGCTGCTCACCGACCGCCACTTCGGCACCTCGTTCTTCAACGCGGCCGGCGGCGGCGACCCCACGATGTTCATGCACATCTTCTGGTTCTTCGGGCACCCGGAGGTGTACATCATGATCCTGCCGGCCTTCGGCGTGATCTCGGCCATCATCCCGGCCTTCGCCAGGAAGCCCCTCTTCGGCTACGCGTCGATGGTGTACGCGACAGCCTCGATCGCGATCCTGTCGTTCATCGTCTGGGGCCACCACATGTTCACGGTGGGCATGCCCGCCGCGGGGCAGCTCTTCTTCATGTACGCGACGATGCTGATCGCCGTGCCCACGGGCGTGAAGGTCTTCAACTGGATCGCCACCATGTGGCAGGGCTCGATGACCTTCGAGACGCCCATGCTCTTCTCGATCGGCTTCATCTGCCTGTTCACCATCGGCGGCTTCTCCGGGCTCGTGCTCGCGGTGACCCCGGTGGACATCACGATCCACAACACCTACTACGTCGTGGCGCACTTCCACTACGTGCTGGTCTCCGGCGCGCTCTTCTCGCTCTTCGCCGGCGCCTACTTCTGGCTGCCGAAGTTCACGGGCAAGATGTACAACGAGTCGCTGGGCAAGCTCCACTTCTGGCTTTCGGTGATCGGCTTCAACATCGCCTTCTTCCCGCAGCACTTCCTCGGGCTCGCGGGCATGCCGCGGCGCATTCCCGACTACGCGCTGCAGTTCGCCGAGTGGAACATGTGGTCGTCCATCGGCGCGTTCATCTTCGGCTTCTCGCAGCTGCTCTTCCTCTACAACGTGATCGAGTGCATCCGCTCGAACCGCAAGGCCGCCGACAACCCCTGGGAGGGGGCGGACACGCTCGAGTGGACGCACCTGCCCAGCCCGGCGCCGTACCACAGCTTCGAGACGGCCCCGGTCGTCAAGTGAGCGGGCCCCGCGCCATGGCCGACCGGCACGAGCCGACTCCCGAGCAGAAGCGCCGCGCGCTCGTCTCGGCGATCGTGCTCGCGGTCACCGTCGTGGCGATCTACGTCGCGTACATGCTCAAGTTCGCCCGCTGATGGACGCCGCCCTCGCCGCCCGCAACCGCGAGACGATGACCAAGCTCCTGGTCATCGCGGTCGCCATGCTGGGCTTCGGCTTCGCGATGGTGCCGATGTACCGGCAGATCTGCGAGTCGCTCGGCATCTCGCAGACGCGCGCCGTGGGCGCCGCCAACACCCAGGTGGACGCGAGCCGCTCGGTGACGGTGGAGCTCCTCGCCTCGAGCGGCGGGCTGCCGTGGAAGTTCGAGGCGGTCGAGCGCGAGGTGAAGCTGCACCCCGGCCAGCTCGTGACGGTGAACTACCGCGTGGTGAACACGCTCGGTCGGCCGGTCAGGGCGCACGCCGTGATGAACGCGGCTCCCGCCGACGCCGGCCAGTACATCGAGAAGCAGGCCTGCTTCTGCTTCTCCGACCAGACGTTCGCGGCGGGCGAGGAGAAGGTGATGCCGGTCGTGTTCCTCGTGAGCCCGCGGGCCCCGAAGGGCATGACGACCATCTCGCTCTCCTACACCTTCTTCGAGCAGGCCGGGAGCGCGTCGTGATGGACGCCTTCAAGGCGGTGTTCTGGAGCTTCTTCGGCGTGAGGAAGAAGACGGAATACGACAAGGACGCGAAGAAGCTCACCCCGCAGGCGGTGATCGCGGCGGGGCTCGTCTCGGCGCTCGTCTTCGTGCTGGCGCTGGTCGGGCTGGTGAAGCTCGTCACGCGCTAGGCGGCAACAGGATTCGAACCAGGCATTCCAAGGGAGTCATATCGTGGGCAACGCACAACCTGGCGGCTACTACTTCGCACCTCCTTCCCACTGGCCGATCGTGGGGGCGGCGGCGCTGCTGACGATGGCCGTGGGCGGCGTGCTGCTCATGAACAGCATGGGCGGCGGCGGCATCGTCTTCGGCATCGGCGCGGCGATCCTCGTCTACATGCTCTTCGGGTGGTTCGGCACGGTCATCCGCGAGAGCCAGGGCGGGCTGTTCAACAAGCAGGTGGACATGTCCTTCCGCTGGAGCATGAGCTGGTTCATCTTCTCGGAAGTGATGTTCTTCGCCGCCTTCTTCGGCGCGCTCTTCTACGCCCGCGTGTACTCGCTGCCCTGGCTGGGCGACATGGACAACAAGCTCCTGTGGCCGGAGTTCCGCCCGCAGTGGCCTTCCGCCGGCCCCTACCACCCGCCGCAGTTCACGGCGATGCACGCGTGGGGGATCCCGGCGCTCAACACCTTCCTGCTGCTTTCCTCCGGCGTGACGGTGACCTACGCGCACTGGGCGCTCAGGATGAACAACCGTAAGGGGCTGATCCTGGGCCTTCTCGCCACCGTGGCCCTGGGCTTCACGTTCCTCGGGTTCCAGATCTACGAGTACGTGCACGCCTACTCGGAGCTGAACCTCAAGCTCTCCACGGGCGTCTTCGGCTCGACCTTCTTCATGCTCACCGGCTTCCACGGCTTCCACGTGACGCTGGGCGCCGTGATGCTCACCGTGATCCTCCTGCGCTCGATCAAGGGCCACTTCACGCCGGATCACCACTTCGCCTTCGAGGCGGTGGCCTGGTACTGGCACTTCGTGGACGTGGTGTGGCTGCTGCTGTTCGTGTTCGTCTACTGGGTGTAGGCGCGCCCCGGGGCCCCGGCCCCGCGCCACGCGAAAGCCGCACCTCGGTGCGGCTTTTTGCTTACTGCAGGCGCCCGCCGGGAACGAGCCCGAAGAAGTAGGATCCGATGAGGATCAGGAACACGATGAGCGACAGGACGATGCGGATGGTGAGCGAGATCACCGCGCGGTTCGAGTCGCCCTTGTCCTTGTAGACGAAGAACAGCCCCGAGAACAGGCTCGCGATCACGGCGAGGAGCAGCAGGATGACGACGATCTTCATGGCGGGGTTCCGCGCGGGCACTTCCCGCGACCGGTCATTTTACGCCGGCCGCGCGGGGGAGGGCCGGTGAGGGTCGCGGGCCTCGTGTTCGCGCCCCGCCTCGTGCCCACGCTCGCGGCCGCGGCCCTCGTCGCGCTCACGGTCTGGCTCGGCCGGTGGCAGGCGGACCGCGCGGAGGAGAAGACCGCTCGCCAGGCGCTCCTCGAGGTGCGCGGGCGCGAGGCGCCGCTGCAGCTCACGGGCGGCGTGCGCTCGGCCGACGAGATCGTGTACCGGCACGTGCGCGCGCGCGGGCGCTTCGTCCCGGAAGGGCAGATCTTCGTGGACAACCGCGTGCACGCGGGCCGGGCGGGATTCCACGTCGTCACGCCGCTCGCGCTGGGCTCCCCCGGCGCGCTCGTGCTCGTGAACCGCGGATGGGTGGCGCGCACGGCCGCGTACCCCAGGCCGCCGGACGTGGCGGTGCCCGAGGGAGAGGTGACGGTCGAGGGGCTCGCCACGGTGCCGCCGGCGCGCGTCCTGGAGCTCTCGGCCGACACGGTCTCGGGCAGCGTGTGGCAGAACCTGTCGCTCTCGCGCTTCGCCGCCCGCGCGGGCCGGGAGGTGCTTCCGGTCGTGATCCTCGCCTCGCCGCCCGCCCCCGGCCTGGTGGCGGTGGAGGAGAAACCCGACGCCGGCATCGCGAAGCACCAGGAATACTCGCTCACCTGGTTCTCGCTCGCCGCGACGGTGGCGGGGCTGTGGCTGGCGCTCAACCTGCGCAGGGCCGGGCCGTGATCCGCAACGCGCGCGTGAAGCTCGTCGCGATCGTGGCGCTCTTCGCGCTGCCGATCGTCGCGTCGTTCCTCGCGTATTACGTCTTCCGGCCGGAGGGCGCCGCGAGCTATGGCGAGCTCCTGCTGCCGCCCGCGGAGATCACCACGTCGGCCTTCGTCCGCCTGGGGGGCGGCGAGTTCCGCTTCGCCGAGCTTCGCGGCAAGTGGGTGCTCGTCGCCTCCGACTCCGGGAGCTGCCCGCCGTCGTGCGAGGCCAAGCTCACCCTGATGCGCCAGGTGCGCCTGATGCTGGGCCGCAACGCCGGCCGCATCGAGCGGGTGTTCGTCGCCGACGATCCCGTGCCCCTCGCCCCGCGGGCGCTCGCGCCCTACGAGGGCACGGTCGCGGTCACGCCGCCCCTGGGCATGCCCCAGCCGCCGGCCCCCGCAAACGACCGCGCCCATCTCTACCTGGTGGACCCCCTGGGCAACGTGATGATGCGGTTCCCGGCCGGGGCCGAGCCGCGCCGCATGCTCAGGGACCTGGAGAGGCTGCTCAAGGCCTCGCAGATCGGCTAGGGGCGCCCGCGCCGGGACGGTATAATCACCGACCCGCCGGCCACCCGATGCCTCGGCGGCGAAGGAACCCGGCGAATCCCACCATGCAACGAGAGGCTTTCCGATGACGGCGCAGGCGATCCAGGGCGTGGCGGGCGTGCTCGGCGAGTACTGGCACCTCACGAAGCCGCGCGTCGTGTCGCTCATCGTGTTCACGGCGGTGATCGGCATGCTGCTCGCCGCGCCGGCCTGGCCCCCGCTCGCGCCCATGGCCTACGGGACCGTGGGCATCGCGCTCGTGGCGGGCGCGGCCGCCGCGTTCAACTGCCTCGTGGAGCAGAAGCTCGACGCCGTGATGGCCCGCACGCGCGCGCGCCCCACCGTGATCGGGTCGATCACCCCCGCGCAGATCCTCCTCATGTCCGGCGCGGTCGGCGGGCTCGGGCTCGCGATCCTGTGGCACGCGGTGAACCCGCTCACCATGTGGCTCACGCTCGCGACCTTCGTCGGCTACGCGATCGTCTACACCGTGATCCTCAAGCCCGCCACGCCGCAGAACATCGTGATCGGCGGCGCCTCCGGGGCGATGCCGCCGGTGCTGGGGTGGGCCGCCATCACGGGCGACGTCCCGTACCAGCCGCTGCTGCTCTTCCTCATCATCTTCGCCTGGACGCCGCCGCACTTCTGGGCGCTGGCGCTCTATCGCCGCCGCGAGTACGAGAGGGCGGGCATCCCGATGCTCCCCGTGACGCACGGCGAGCGGTATACGAGGCTGCACCTGCTGCTCTACACGCTGATCCTCGTCGCGACCACGCTGCTGCCCTTCGCCACGGGAATGGCGGGGCCGTTCTACCTCGGCTCGGCGCTCGTCCTCGACGCGGTGTTCATGGTCTATGCCGTCGCGATCTACGTGGCCTACACCGACGACCTCGCCAAGCGCGCGTTCCGCTACTCGATCTTCTACCTCGCCGCGCTCTTCGCCGCGCTCATGGTGGACCACTACCTCGCGCTGCTTCCCTGGCAATGACGCCGCGCCGACGCTTCCTCGCGCTCGCGACCGGCGCCCTGGCCGCCGCGGGGTGCGACAAGCTGCTACCCGGGCCCGCGACGCCCTTCAACGGCGTCGACATCACCGGCTCGGACCTCGGCCCCGACTTCCGGCTCACCGACCACAACGGCCAGGAGCGCACGCTCGCCGACTTCCGCGGCAAGGTGGTCGCGATGTTCTTCGGGTACACGCATTGCCCGGATGTCTGCCCGACGACCCTTTCCGACTTCGCCACCGCGCTGAAGGCGCTGGGGCCCGACGCGGGGCGCGTGCAGGTGCTGTTCGTGACGGTGGACCCGAAGCGGGACACGCCCGAGCTGCTTCGCAACTACGTGCCCGCGTTCAACCCCGGCTTCCTGGGGCTCTACGGCGACGCGGCGGCCACGGCGAAGGTGACGAAGGACTTCAAGATCTACGCGGCGGAGCGCCCGGGGAAGACGCCGGAGTCGTACACCGTGGACCACTCGGCGCAGACGCTGGTCTTCGACGCGCGCGGCAAGCTGCGGCTGATGCTTCCCTACGGCACGCCCGGCGACAAGATCGCCTCGGACCTGAAGATCCTCCTCAACTCGTAATCGGATTAGTTTTCCTAATCCGATTACGGTCAGCGATCCGGCGAGGGTCAGCGAAGGGCGGCGAGCGCGCCCTTCATCTTCGCGAGCGCCTTGGCCTCGATCTGGCGGATGCGCTCGGCCGACACGCCGAACTCGTCGGCGAGCTCGTGCAGCGTCTTCGCGTCGCCCTCGGAAAGCCAGCGGGCCTCGATGATGCGGCGGCTGCGCTCGTCGAGGTTGGCGAGCGCACGGGCAAGCCCTTCGCTCTCGAGGCTCTCGGTCTGGCGGCGCTCGACGGACTCGGCCGGACCCTCGGAGGCGTCCGCGAGGAAGGCGATGGGCCCCACGCGCTCCTCGCCGTCCTCGGGCGACGGGTCGATCGTGATGTCGCGGCCCTGGAGCCGCTGCTCCATCTCGACGACCTCGCTCTCCTTCACGTCGAGGGTCTGCGCGATGGTCTTCACCTCGGCGGGGCTCAGCGTCGCCGTGGAGCTGCGCATGCTGCGCAGGTTGAAGAAGAGCTTCCTCTGCGCCTTGGTGGTGGCCACCTTCACCAGCCGCCAGTTGCGCAGGATGTATTCGTGGATCTCCGCCTTGATCCAGTGGATGGCGAAGGATGCGAGCCGCACGCCCCGGCCGGGGTCGAAGCGGCGCACCGCCTTCATCAGGCCCACGTTGCCTTCCTGGATGAGGTCCGCCTGGGGCAGCCCGTAGCCCATGTAGTTGCGGGCCACGGCGACGACGAGACGCAGGTGGGACATCACCAGGTCGCGCGCGGCGTTGAGATCGTCCTTCTCCCGGAGCTGGCGGCCCAGCTCGGCCTCGCGTTCCGCGCTGAGCAGCGGGATCGCGTGCACGGCCTGGATGTAGGCCTCCAGGCTGGAAACGGGTGAAAGGACAGGCATCGTCGCAGCGGTCATTGCTTTTCTTCCTCCGGGAACGAATTTTAGCACTCGCGCGATTGGAGTGCTAACCCGGGCGGAGGTTCCCTAGGCCCCGGCCGAGAAGCGCCTCAGCTCGCGGGATACGGCCAGCCACGCGCCTGCGACCGCCAGGGCCGCCACGGCGCCCACCACCACGGCGATGCTGGATGGGTCCATGAAAACTATTTTGAATTCATAGGCATAAGACGAAGTGAGGGCTTGCAGCTCCGCGTTGAGCCAGGCCACCACCCCCGCGGCCAACCCCACCGCGACCAGCCCGGCAGCCAGGCCCTGGAGCAGCCCGTGGTAGAGGAGTGGCCGGCGGACGTCGGCGGCGGTGGCGCCGATGAGCTGGCTCACCTCGATCTCGTCCCGCATGGTGAGGACCTGCAGGCGGATCAGGTGCCCCACGATGAAGAGGACGGCGGCGGCCAGCAGGACGGCGAGCCCGGCCAGCGCCCGGTCGGCGAATCGCGCCCAGCGGGAGACCTTCTCGGCCCATTCGAACTCCGCCGAGACCTGGTCCACCTTCGGAAGCCTTGCCCAGTCGGCCCGCGCCGCCGCGAGCGCGGCCGGGTCGCTGGAGCGGGGACGGATGGAGAAGGCGTGGGGAAGGGGGTTGCGATCGAGGTTCGCGAGCAGCTCAGCGAGGTGCGAGGTGGCCTTCAGCTCCTCGAGCGCCTTCGACCGCGGGACGAACCTGAGGGATGCGACCAGGGGGTGCGACCGCAGCGCCGCCTCGACCCGCTTCACGTCGTCGTCCGTGGCGTCGAGCGCGAGGAAGACGTTGACGTGAGGCTCGGTGTCGAAGCCCGCCGTCGCCCGCTCGAGGCTGCCCACGAGCGCCGAGGCGAGGATGGGCAGGGCGAGCGCCAGGGCGATCACCGCCACCGCCAGCGCGCTCGAAAGCGGCTGGGACGCGATGCGGCGAGCCGCGTCGGCCAGTGCCAGCCGGTGCAGCCGCAGCCAGGCCGTCATGGGGCGGGCGCGACCAGTTGGCCGCCGCGAAGGGCGAGCCGGCGGCCGCCCAGCTGCGCGAGCGACGACTCGTCGTGGGTCGACAGGAGCACGGTGACCCCCACGCGGTTGAAGGAGAGGAAGAGCTCGAGGATCGCGCGCGACGAGTCCGCGTCGAGGTTCCCCGTCGGCTCGTCGGCCACGAGGATCGCGGGGCGGTTCACGATGGCGCGCGCGATGCACAGGCGCTGCTGCTCGCCGCCGGAGAGCGTGACCGGCATGGCCTTCTCGCGGCCCAGCAGGCCCACCTTGTCGAGGGCCGCGCGCACGCGGCGCCCCGCCTCCTCCGCGCCGGCGCCCGCGATGCGAAGCGGCAGCGCGACGTTGTCCCACGCCGGTCGGTCGAAGAGCAGCTTGTGGTCCTGGAAGACGAACCCGATGTGCCGGCGAAGGACGGCCAGCGCGGTCTCGCCGAGGGAGGAGAGGTTCTGGCCGTTCACGACGACGCTGCCGCGCGTGGCGCGCTCGATGCCCGAGGCGATCTTGAGCAGCGTGGACTTGCCCGCTCCCGAGTGCCCCGTGATCACGACGAGTTCCCCCGCGCCCACCTCGAAGCTCACGTCGCGCAGCGCCTCGTGCCCGCCGGGATAGCGCTTGGCGACGGCGGAGAACTGGATCATTCGAACAGGGCGTCGACGAAGTCCGCGGCCGAGAACGGGCGCAGGTCGTCGGGCTTCTCGCCGATGCCGATGTAGCGGATGGGCACGGGGTGCTCGCGGGCGATCGCGGCGAGCGCGCCGCCCTTCGCCGTGCCGTCGAGCTTGGTCACGATTAGCCCGGTGAGCCCGAGCGCGGCGTCGAAGGCCTTCACCTGCGCCACGGCGTTCTGGCCGGTGTTCGCGTCGAGGACGAGCCAGGTCTCGTGGGGCGCCGCGGCCTCCGCCTTGGCGATGACGCGCTTCACCTTGCGGATCTCCTCCATGAGGTTCAGCTGTGTCGGCAGGCGCCCGGCCGTGTCGGCGAGCACCACGTCGATGCCCTTGGCCCGCGCCGACTGGATGGCGTCGAAGATGACCGCGGCGGAGTCGCCGCCTTCCTGCGAGACGACGGTGACGCCGTGGCGCGCGCCCCACGACTGCAGCTGCTCGCGCGCGGCCGCGCGGAAGGTGTCGCCCGCGGCGAGGAGCACCGTGAGGCCCTGCGACTGGAAGAGGCGCGCGAGCTTGCCTATGGTCGTGGTCTTGCCGGCGCCGTTCACGCCCGCGAGCAGGATCACGAAGGGCTTCGGGCGCCCGTCCGCGAGCGGCTTCTCGAGCGGCGAGAGGAGGGAGCCCAGCGCGGCGCGAAGCTCGGCCTCGAGCTGCGCCCCGTCCCCCAGGCGCTTGTCGCGCGCGGCCTTGCGCAGGCTCTCGATCAGGTGGGTGGTGGCGTGCACGCCCACGTCGGCGGCCAGGAGCTGCGCCTCGAGGGCCTCGTAGAGCGCCTCGTCGATCTTCGGGTGCGAGCGGAAGACGCCGGCGACCTTCCTGAGCCGCTCGCCCGTGAGCGCGAGCCCGCGCTTCAGCCGGGACTTCCAGTCGGGCGAGGGTGCGTCGCCCTGCTTCTTGGATCCGAGGGGGAACATGGGTTGCGGCCCGGTGCGCCGCGAGGGGAAGAGTCGCGAATATTTTACGGTATGATCGCCCGCGATGACCGCCGCGCGCCGCAACTCGAGCGAGATCAAGCCGGGCCGCACCGGCGCCGGCGCCAACCGCCTGCGCATCGTGGGCGGCCTGTGGCGAAGCCGCGTCGTGCGCTTTCCCGATGCCGCCGGCCTGCGCCCGACACCCGACCGCGTCCGCGAGACGCTCTTCAACTGGCTGGGGCAGCGGCTGGACGGGCTCGCCTGCGTGGACCTCTTCGCCGGCAGCGGCGCGCTGGGCTTCGAGGCGGCCTCGCGCGGGGCCGCCCGCGTCGTCCTCGTCGAGCGCGACCGGCGCGTGTACGAGCAGTTGAGGCGCACGGCCGAGGAGCTCGGCGCGGGCGAGTCGGTCGACGTCGTCCACGCCGACGCGCTCGCCTGGCTCGCGCGCGCCGGCGAGCGTTACGATGTGGCTTTCGTGGACCCGCCCTACGCCTCGGGGCTCGCCGCTCCCGCGCTCGCCGCGCTCGGCGGGCGGCTGCGGCCGGGAGCGCGGGTCTACGTCGAGGCTCCTTCGTCCCTCGGGACGCCGCCCGGCTGGACGCGGCTGCGCGAGGGCTCGGCGGGCGCCGTGAAGTTCGCGCTGTACGAGTACGCCGGCGGCGACGCCGGGCCGCCCCGACAGGAAGAACGACCATGACCCAAAAGCGCGCCGTCTACCCCGGTACCTTCGACCCGATCACCAACGGCCACGAGGACCTCGTGCAGCGCGCCTCGCGGCTGTTCGACGAGGTGATCGTGGGCGTGGCCCACAGCCAGGCGAAGCGCCCCTTCTTCTCGCTGGAGGAGCGCGTCTCCATCGCGAGGGACGTGCTCGCGGCCTATCCCAACGTTCGCGTGATGGGGTTCGCGGGCCTGCTGTCGGAGTTCGTGCGCGAGCACGAGGCGGGGGTGATCCTGCGGGGCCTGCGCGCCGTGTCGGACTTCGAGTACGAGTTCCAGCTCGCGGGCATGAACCGGACGCTCGCCCCCGGCGTCGAGACGCTGTTCCTCACGCCGTCGGACCGCTACCTCTTCCTCTCCGCCACCATCGTGCGCGAGATCGCGGTGCTGGGCGGCGACATCACGGCCTTCGTGCACCCGATCACGGCCGAGCGCATCCGCGAGAAGATCGGGCGCCCCGCGGCGCACGACTGACGGAGCCCAACATGGCGTTGATGATCACGGACGCCTGCATCAACTGCGACGTCTGCGAGCCCGAGTGCCCCAACGGCGCCATCTCGCCCGGCCCCGAGATCTACGTGATCGACCCGAAGCGATGCACCGAGTGCGTGGGGCACTTCGACGTTCCGCAGTGCCGCGAGGTGTGCCCCGTCGACTGCATCCCGCTGAACCCCGAGTGGAAGGAATCGCCGGAGGAGCTGCGGGCGAAGTACGAGCGGCTCCTCGCCGCCGGCGTGGCGAAGCCGCCGGCCTAGCGCCCGCGCGAGGCGGGGGGCGGCGGCGCTACGTTGAGCAGCTGCGCCAGGCGCTGGTCGTGGGCCTCCCACTCGCGGGCCCGCTCCTCGCAGTCGCGCAGGTACTTCTGCATGTCCGCGATGCGCTCGACGAGGCCCGACTCGGCGTCGCGGATCCTCCCCATGCCCTCGATCCGGCTGTTGGCCTGCTCCTGGAACGCGGCGACCTGCGCCTCCAGCGGGCGGATGAAGGCGTTCATCCACGTGCGCACCTCGCGGTCGGCGATCTCGAAGACGTGGTTGACCTTGAGCACCACCGTGTCGAGGAAGAGGCCCGCGAGCGCGCGGCGGCCGCGGATGAGCAGGCTCGAGGCGCTGCGGAAGTCGCGCGCGCAGTGCTCCTCCAGGCGGTCGATCTCGAGCAGGAAGCGGTCGGTGGAGAAGGGCGCCAGCTCGACCGGGGAAAGGCCCCAGGTCTCGGCGAAGCGGCGGTTCACGGTCGCGATCATGGCCTTCACCTCGCCGATCACCTCCACGGCCCGCGTGATCCGGTCGCGCACCTCGCGAAAGTAGCCGTCCACGGCCTCGCCGATCCCGCCGCTGAACGCGGTCGCGAGCACGGCCGCCCGCGCCCGCGCGCCGGCCTCGCCGGCGGCGTCGGGGTCGAGGAGCGCCGAGAGCTCGTCGGCGTGGCGGTTGTGCACGGCCCGCAGCCCCGTCAGCGCCGTGCGGGCCTCCTCGATGCGCGCGCGCTCGTCCGTCGCCTTGCGGCCCAGGGTCTCGACGAGCTTCTGGTTGCGCCCCTGGAGCTGGCCGAGGTCCGCCAGCTGCTCCTCGATGAAGCCCCGCCGGCTCTCCAGCAGCGCGAAGGATTCCGCCAGTAGCGAGCGCACCTCCGCGCGCACCGAGGTCGCGTGGTCCGCGCGCCGGGCGTACACGAGGCCGAGCGCGAGCGCCTGCTCGAGCAGGTAGAGGCGGCTCTTCGCGAGCGCGTCGCCGTCGCCCTTCACGCGCGCGGCGAGCCCCTGCCGCGCCGACAGCGGGAAGATCCGGGTGGGCGCCACGCCGAGAAGCTCCGACGTCTCGCGCACGCGGCGGTCCAGCTCGGCGAGGACCTGCGTCTCGGGCCTGCCGCCCGCGCGCAGCTCGTCGATGCGGTTGAGCACCACGTAGCGCGTGTGGCCCAGCCCCTCCATCGGCTCGACGTGCTGGCGCCACAGCGCGAGGTCGGCCTCGGTGGCGGGCGTGTCCGCGGCGAGCATGAACACGACCGCGTCGGCCTCCTGCAGGCGGTGCAGCGTGAGCTCCGGCTCCGAGGCCAGCGCCTCGAGGCCCGGCGTGTCGAGGATGGTGAGCCCCATCGCGAGCAGCGGGTGCGGGTAGTTCACGATCGCGTACCGCCACCGCGGGATCTCGGCGCGCTCCCCGGCCCGCCCGGCGAGCCCGAGGTTCTGCGCCTCGCCGGCCGTCACGCTCTCGGTCTCGGAGAGCACGTCGAAGGCGTCCGCGAGGCTTCCGGGGCGCGCCGGATCGAGGGCGACCTCCTTCCAGCTGTCGGCCTCGGAGATGAACTCGCGCAGCGCCCGCGGGCTCTCGCGCGTCTCGATCGGCAGGAGCCGGATCGACGGGGCGCGGGCGGGGTCGTGGTGGATCTCCGTGGGGCAGATCGTGGTGCGCCCCTCGCCGGATGGCAGGAGCCGCGCGCCGATGTCGGCGAAGAAGAGCGCGTTGATGAGTTCGCTCTTGCCGCGCGAGACCTCCGCGACGAACGCGATGGAAAGGCGGTCGGCGGCCAGCCTCCGCTCGAGATGCGCGATGCGCGCCGCGGCGTGCTCGTCGGTCAGCCGGTTCACGAGCGCCCAGCGCCGCAGGTCCGCGAGGGCCGCGGCCGTCTCCTCCCGCCAGTCGCGAAGCGCGGCGAGGCTGGGCTCGAAGGCGCGGTGTTCGATGGTCACGGGTCGGCCGGTCAGCGCTGGCAGGCGGCGCAGTAGAAGGTGGAGCGGCCCGCGTGGCGCGTCGCGCGCACGGCCGCGCCGCACGAGGGGCAGGGCTCGCCCTCGCGCCCGTACACCGCGTACTGGAGCTGGAAATGCCCCGGCGCGCCGTCGCTGCCGACGTAGTCGCGCAGCGTGCTTCCCCCCGCGGCCAGGGCGCGGGCGAGCGTGGAGCGCACTTCGCGGGCGAGGCGGTCGAGCCGCCCGCGCGAGATGCGGCCGGCGGCGCGCGATGGATGGATACGCGCCGCGAAGAGGGCCTCGTTCGCGTAGATGTTGCCCACGCCGGTGACGACGCGCGCATCCATGAGGAACTGCTTCACCGGCGCGCGCCGGCCGCGCGCGAGGCGGTGCAGGTGGGCGCCGTCGAAGGCATCGTCGAAGGGTTCGACGCCCAGCCCCTCCAGGAGCGCGTGCCGCTCGGGATCGCGGACCCACAGCACGGCGCCGAATCGCCGCGGATCGTTCAGCCGGACGACCTCGCCGCTGTCGAGCGCGAGGTCGAAGTGGTCGTGGCGGCGCAGCGGCCGGTCCGCGGGCACGACGGTGAGGTTGCCCGACATGCCCAGGTGCACGAGCAGGTGGCCCGCGTCGAAGTCGAAGAGGAGGTACTTGCCGCGGCGCCGGATGCCCCGGACGCGCTCGCCCCCGAGGCGCGCCCCGAGGTCGCCGGGCACGGGCCAGCGCAGGCGCCGCTCGCGGACCACGACGCCGCGCACCCGGCGGCCGACTACGCGGGGAACGAGACCCAGGCGGGTCGTCTCGACTTCCGGGAGTTCCGGCATTGGGAATGGAGTGGGTTTGCGAACGATTATAAGGCCGCGGGAGGAAACGTCCGGCCGTTCGCGCGGTCGTACCGGCGGGCGCCCGCGTGGGCCGGGTGCCGAAAAGCACTATCATGGGCGCTCGCGCGCGGCGCGGGGCAATCGGCAGGAGAGGGGTTTAGATGGCAAGACGATGGACGGGGTTGGCGGCGGCGTTGACCGCGGCGGCGGCCCTTTCGGCGCCGGCGGCGGCGCAGCAGAAGGCGGCCCCCCTCGGGCGCGAGGAGGCGATGGCCGAGTTCCTCACGGCCGAGGTCGAGGCGCAGCGGGGCGAGACCGCGGCCGCGCTCGCGACGATGTCGCGGCTCGCCCGCGAGCTGCGCGACCCGCAGATCGCGCGGCGCGCCGTCGAGCTCGCCATCCGGTCGCGCGCCATGGAGCCCGCGCTCGAGATGTCCGTCCTGCTGGTCGAGCTCGAGCCCGAGTCGACGCTGGGCCGCGACCTCGTCGCCTCGATCGTGGCCAACAGCGGCGACCTCGCCCGTGCCACCGACTCGATCGCCGCGCTCGTCGCCTCGAGCGGCAACAAGCCCCTCGTGCTCACCAACCTCGCCTATTTCTTCGGGCGGTTCCCCGACAAGGCCGCGGTGCTCGGCGCGACCCGCACCATCGCCGGGCGATATCCCGCGCTTGCCGAGTCGCGCTATGCGGTCGGGGTGGCGGCGCTGCTCGCCGGGGACCTGGCGCTCGCGACGACCGAGTCGAAGGCCGCGCTCGAGCGCAGGCCCTCTTGGGGCCAGGCGGCCATTCTCCACGCGCAGGTGCTGCGGAAGTCGGCGCCGGCGGAAGTCATCCCGTTCTACCAGGGCTTCGTGCAGCGCCACCCCGACGCGAAGGACGTGCGGCTGCAGCTCGCGCGCGAATTCGCCGCCGCACGCCGCTATCCCGAGGCCCGCAAGGAGTTCAAGGCCGTCGAGCGGCTCTCCGGCTCCGACCCGCAGGTTCCGTACGCGCTCGGGCTGCTCGCGCTGCAGGTGGAGGACTGGGCCGATGCCGAGTCGGCCTTCCGGCGCGCGCTCGGGCTGGGCTACGCGGAGCAGGGCGCGGTCTACCTCGGGCTGGGGCAGGCCGCCGAGGGCGCCAAGCGCACGGACGAGGCCCTGGACTGGTACGGTAAGGTCGAGGGCGCCGACTGGATGCGGGCGCAGCTTCGCATCGCCACGCTGATCGCCAAGCGCGACGGCCTCGCGAAGGGCCGGGCCCACCTCCAGGGCATCGAGCCGCGAACGCAGGACGACCGGATCCAGGTGATCCAGCTCGAGGCGCAGCTGCTGCGCGACGCCAAGGCGTGGCAGGACACGTACGACCTGCTCTCCGCCGCCGTCGAGCGCTATCCCGATTCCTTCGAGCTCCTCTACGATCGCGCGATGGCCGCCGAGCGCGTGGACAAGGTCGACGTCCTCGAGGCGGACCTGCGCCGCGTGATCCAGATGAAGCCGGACTACGCGCACGCCTACAACGCGCTGGGCTACACGCTCGCCGACCGCACCACCCGCTTCGACGAGGCGTTCGCGCTCATCGAGAAGGCGCTCGCGATCTCGCCCGAGGATCCCTTCATCCTCGACAGCATGGGCTGGGTGCAGTACCGGCGCGGCAACCTCCAGGAGGCGCTTCGCAACCTCAAGGCCGCCTACGACGCGCGCCCGGACCCGGAGATCGCCGCCCACCTCGGCGAGGTGCTCTGGACCCTGGGCCGCAAGGACGAGGCGGGGCAGGTCTGGAAGGCCGCGCTCAAGGAACATCCCGACCACGAGACGCTCCTCGCGGTCATCCAGAAGTTCCGGCCCTGAGGGGCGTCGCCCCGATTCCCCGGTGAACCGATTCGCCTCGCTGGCCGCGGTCCTCCTGGTTGCCGCGTGCGCCTCGGTGCCCGCTCCCCCCGTCCCCCTGGAAGGGCTGCCCGCCGCTTTCGAGATGGGCGGGCGCCTGTCCGTGGCGCAGTCGGGGCAGGGCGAAATCATGCGCATCCGCTGGAGCCACGGTCCCGGCCGGGATTCCTGGGTGATCGCGACACCCGTGGGCACCGAGGTGGCCCGCATCGAGCGGGCTGCCTCCGGCGGCGTCGTGGTGCATCGCCCCGGCGAGGTGACGATGGAGGCCGCGAGCTTCTCCGACCTGACGGAGAACATGCTGGGCGCCCCCCTCGACGAGCGGCTCCTGGTGGCGTGGCTGCACGGGCGGCCGGTCTCCGGCCCCGACGGTTGGACGGTCACGGTCGACGCCGTCCAGCGCCTCGGGGACACGGAGATCGCGCGGCGCGTCACTGCCTCGCGCGGCGACACCGTCGTGAAGCTCGTGGTCGACGACTACCGGCCCGGGGGGGGCTAGCGCCGTGCGGCTCCCCGGCCCCGACTATCCCGCGCCCGCGAAGCTCAACCTCTTCTTGCACGTGGTGGGGTGCCGGGCGGACGGCTACCACCTCCTGCAGAGCGCCTTCGCGCTCATCGACGCGGCCGACCGGCTGCGGTTCGCGGTGCGCGGGGACGGCGAGATCCGCCGCGTGAGCGAGCTTCCGGGCGTGCCCGCGGAAGCCGACCTCGCCGTGCGCGCCGCGCGCCTGCTCAAGGCGGAGGCCGGCACCGCCCTCGGGGCGGACATCGAGGTGGAAAAGCGCCTGCCCCTGGGCGGCGGCGTGGGCGGGGGCAGCTCGGACGCAGCCACGACGCTCCTCGTGCTGAACCGCCTCTGGGGGACGGGGCTCGACCGGGCGGCCCTCGAGGCGCTGGGGGCGCGGCTGGGGGCCGACGTGCCGTTCTTCGTGCGCGGCCGGAACGCCTGGGTGGAAGGCGTGGGCGAGCGGATCACGCCCCTGGAGATCCCGCCCGCCTGGTACCTCGTGCTGGTGCCTCCCGTCGCGGTGCCCACGGGGGAGATCTTCTCGGCGCCCGAATTGACCCGGGATACGGAAGCCCTTAAAATGGCAGACTTTTCTGCGCAGGCAAGCCCCCGAAGGTTCCGGAACGACCTGGAGCCGGTGGTGGCTGCCCGGTACCCCGCGGTTCGCGAGGCCCTCGAATGGCTCGCTCCCCACGGAGGAGGGCGGCTCACGGGGTCCGGCGCATGCGTTTTCGCCCGGTTCGACGACCGGGCCGCGGCCGAGGGGGTGCTCGAGAAGCTCCCGCGGTCGATGAAGGGATTCATCGCGCGGGGCCTCGGGGAACACCCCCTGCGCGGCATGTGACGGGCAGCATCCGGTGCCGGGGAGTCCCCGGGGCCGGCTGCAGGGGAGTCGCCAAGTTGGTTAAGGCACCGGATTTTGATTCCGGCATTCGAAGGTTCGAGTCCTTCCTCCCCTGCCATTTCCCTGGGCACGAAGCGTAGCGAGAGAGACCGGCGATGCCGTTCGATAACCTGATGGTGATGACGGGCAACGCCAACCCGCGGCTCGCGCAGAAGGTCGCCCGCCACCTGAACGTCCAGCTGGGCAAGGCGAGCGTCTCGAAGTTCAGCGACGGCGAGGTGATGGTCGAGCTGCTCGAGAACGTCCGCGGCAAGGACGTGTTCGTGCTGCAGTCGACGTGCGCGCCGACGAACGACCACCTGATGGAGCTGCTCATCATGGTGGACGCGCTGCGGCGCTCGAGCGCTGCGAGGATCACCGCGGCGATGCCGTACTTCGGCTACGCGCGGCAGGACCGGCGACCGAGGAGCGCCCGCGTGGCGATCTCCGCGAAGGTGGTGGCGAACATGCTCACCTCGGTGGGCGTGAACCGCGTGCTCACGATGGACCTGCACGCGGACCAGATCCAGGGGTTCTTCGACATTCCCGTGGACAACATCTACGCGACGCCCATCCTGCTGGGCGACCTGTGGAAGCACGGCTACCGCGACCTCGTGGTCGTGTCGCCGGACGTGGGCGGCGTGGTGCGCGCCCGCGCGATCGCGAAGCGCCTCGAGAGCGACCTCGCGATCATCGACAAGCGCCGGCCGCGGCCCAACGTGGCCACGGTGATGAACATCATCGGCGACGTCGAGGGCCGCACGTGCGTGATCATGGACGACATGGTCGACACGGCGAACACCCTCTGCGAGGCGGCGCGCGCGCTCAAGGAGCACGGCGCCGAGCGCGTGGTGGCGTACTGCACGCACCCCGTGCTCTCGGGCCCGGCCATCGGCCGCATCGAGGCCAGCGTGATCGACGAGCTGGTGGTGACGGACACCATCCCGCTCCGGCCGGAAGCGGAGGCCTGCAAGAAGATCCGCTCTATCAGCGTCTCGGAGCTGCTGGCCGAGACGATGCGCAGGATCTGCGAGGAGAGCTCGGTGAGCTCGCTGTTCGTGGAGTGAAGAATTCGCCCGCGCGCCCGGCGACGGGGGCGGGGCATCGGGGTGAGGGGGCCGTTTCCCCCTCGAAGGGCGGGAAGCCTGGTCGCGGGCCCCCGCCACAACTGGAGTGAACATGAAGATCGAAATCAAAGCCGAACCGCGAAGCCTGCAGGGAACGGGTGCGAGCCGCCGCCTGCGCCGCGAGTCCAAGGTGCCCGGCATCCTCTACGGCGCCGGCAAGGACGCGCAGCCCATCCAGCTCGACCACAAGGACCTCTTCTTCAAGCTGAAGATGGAGGCCTTCCACGCCTCGATCCTCCACATGGAGATCGGGGCCGAGAAGGCGCAGGTGCTGCTGCGCGACTACCAGATGCATCCCTTCAAGGAGCAGATCCTGCACGCCGACTTCCAGCGCGTGGCGGCCGACCGCAAGATCCACATGAAGGTGCCGCTGCACTTCGTGAACGGCGACATCGCCCCCGGCGTGAAGCTCGCGGGCGGCAACGTGCAGCACATCGTGAACGACCTGGACATCTCGTGCCTGCCGAAGGACCTGCCCGAGTTCATCGAGGTGGACCTGAAGGACCTGCAAGCCGGCCACTCGTTCCACGCGTCGCACATCAAGTTTCCCCCTGGCGTGGAGTCGATCGCGCTCGCCAAGGGCGACGACATCACGGTGGCCACCATCGTCATGACGCGCGCCATGACGGCCGAGGAAGAGGCGGCGGAAGCCGAAGCGTCCGCGGCCGCGCCGTCGGCGGCCGACGTGCCGACCACGGCCCAGAAGGTCAAGGAGGAGGAGCCCGCGAAGGAAGCGGGCAAGGGCGGCAAGGAGAAGGAAGACAAGAAGAAGTAACCGCCCGGGGCGCTTCGAGCGAGCCTCACGGATGCGCCCGCCGTCCCCGGCGGGCGCGTTCGTTTTGGGACCCGAGGCGCCCCGCCCCCCACAACGATGGAACCCATCCGCCTCATCGTCGGCCTCGGCAATCCCGGCAGGGAGTACGAGCGCACGCGCCACAACGCCGGCTTCCGGTGGGTGGATGCCATTGCTGCCGATCGCGGCGGGCGCTGGGCGAAGGAGGCCAAGTTCGCGGGCTGGGTGTCGCGCGTGACGGAGGGCGGCGCGGATTTCTGGCTCCTCAAGCCCGCCACCTACATGAACGAGAGCGGGCGCAGCGTCGGCCCCTTCCTGCGCTTCCACCGCATCGAGCCGGGGCAGATGCTCGTGGTGCACGACGAGCTGGACCTCGCGCCGGGCACGGTGAAGCTCAAGTTCGGCGGCGGCACCGGCGGCCACAACGGCCTGCGCGACATCGACGAGGTGCTGGGGACGCGCGATTTCTGGCGCCTTCGCATCGGCATCGGCCACCCGGGGCACAAGGATGCGGTCGCCGACTACGTGCTCCACCCCGCGCGGCGCGAGGAGCAGGAGGCCATCGACCCCGCGTTCGACCGCAGCCTGGGGCTCCTGCCGCGCATCGCCACCGGCCGCCTGACGGATGCCACCACCTGGCTTCACACGATCCCGAAGCCTGAAATCGAAATACCAGTCGAGACGGGCAAGCCCGCTCCGAAGAAGGACACGCAATGACTTTGCAATGCGGCATCGTGGGACTGCCCAACGTCGGCAAGTCCACCCTGTTCAACGCCCTCACCAAGGCCGGCATCGCCGCCGAGAACTATCCTTTCTGCACGATCGAGCCGAACGTGGGCGTGGTGGAGGTGCCGGACCCGAGGCTCGCGGCCATCGCGACGATCGCCAAGCCGCTGAAGGTCCTCCCGGCCATCGTCGAGTTCGTCGACATCGCCGGGCTGGTCGCCGGTGCTTCGAAAGGCGAGGGGCTCGGCAACCAGTTCCTCGCCAACATCCGCGAGACCAACGCCATCGCGAACGTCGTGCGCTGCTTCGAGGACGACAACGTCGTGCACGTGGCGGGCAAGGTGGACCCCATCTCCGACATCGAGGTGATCCATACCGAGCTGGCGCTGGCCGACATGGCCACCGTCGACAAGGCGCGCGAGCGCCACATCCAGAAGTCGCGCTCCGGGGACAAGGAGGCAGCCAAGCTCGTGGCCGTGCTCGAGAAGGTGCAGAAGGCCCTTGACGGGCTTCATCCCGTGCGCGCGCTGGGCCTCGCGCCCGAGGAGATGGAACTGCTGAAGCCGCTCTTCCTCCTCACGGCCAAGCCCGCTCTCTACATCGCGAACGTCGAGGAGCACGGCTTCAAGGACAACCCGCTCCTCGAGAAGGTGAAGGCCTACGCGGCGAAGGAGGGCGCGCCGGTCGTCGCCATCTGCGCAAAGCTCGAGAGCGAGATCGCGGATCTCTCGGGAGAGGAAAAGGAATTGTTCCTCGAGGACATGGGCATGCACGAGCCGGGGCTCGACCGCCTCATCCGCGCGACCTTCGACCTGCTGGGCCTGCAGACCTACTTCACGGCCGGCGAGAAGGAAGTGCGCGCCTGGACCATCCACAAGGGCGACACCGCCCCGCAGGCTGCCGGCGTCATCCACACCGACTTCGAGAAGGGCTTCATCCGCGCCGAGGTCATCGCCTACGACGACTTCATCGCCTGCAAGGGCGAGCAAGGCGCCAAGCTGGCGGGGAAGATGCGGCTGGAAGGCAAGGAGTACGTCGTGAAGGACGGCGACGTCATGCACTTCCGCTTCAACGTCTGAGGCCAACGCCTTCCTTGACCCGGTCCCGCAAATACCAGAAAATACACGGCTTTCCGGCGAGTTAGCTCAGTGGTTAGAGCAGCGGAATCATAATCCGTTGGTCCGGGGTTCAAATCCCTGACTCGCCACCAGATCGAAGAAAGGGCCAGCCTCACGGCTGGCCCTTTTCTTTGGTGATTCGCTTCGGCCCCGGCCCTGACAGAACCGAGGGAACGGCCCGATAGGCGGGACGTCAGGCCGCAGCCGCGCCGATCTCAGCCGGCCTTCGCCTTCGCCGCCGCGACCGCCTTGGCGGGATGGACGAGGAACCGCCGACCATCGGCAGTCTTGTCCATC
>JBBIJT010000027.1:0-30956 GCA_037445795.1 Betaproteobacteria bacterium
TCCGTCGACCTACACGGCCGCGCGCCAAGGAATTCGCGAAGGCTTATCCACACTCTCCCCAGCCTCCCCATCCCCATACCCCCAACGAGATGCTGCGCCGCAACATCGGGTAAAATCGCTCGCTGGATCTACGCCTTCGCCCGCCCCGCCTCACGGAGAAACCATGTCCCTCGTAGCCACGCGCCTCGCCGCCATCAAGCCCTCCCCCACCCTCGCCGTCTCCGCCAAGGCGGCCCAGCTGAAGGCCGAGGGCCGGGACATCATCGGCCTGGGCGCCGGGGAGCCGGACTTCGACACGCCGCAGTTCATCAAGGACGCGGCCGTCGAGGCGATGAAGAAGGGGCTCACCAAGTACACGCCGGCGGGCGGGACGCTCTCGCTCAAGAAGGCCATCATCGCCAAGTTCAAGCGCGACAACGGGCTCGACTACTCGCCGAAGCAGGTCCTCGTCTCCTGCGGCGGCAAGCACACCTCGTTCAACCTTTGCCTCGCGCTCCTCAACCCCGGCGACGAGGTGCTCATCCCCGCGCCCTACTGGGTGAGCTACCCGGACATGGCGGCGGTGGCGGAGGCGAAGCCCGTGTTCATCAACGCGGGCATCGAGCAGGGGTTCAAGATCACTCCCGCCCAGCTCGAGGCGGCCATCACGCCGAAGTCGAGGCTCATCTTCCTCAACAGCCCGTCGAACCCGTCGGCCGCCGTCTACACGCTCGAGGAGCTGAAGGCGCTCGGCGCGGTGCTGCGCAAGCACCCGCGCATCGTCATCGCGAGCGACGACATGTACGAGCAGATCCTTCTCGACGGCTCGAAGTTCGTGAACATCCTCAACGCCTGCCCGGACCTCTACGACCGCACGGTGGTCGAGAACGGCGTCTCCAAGGCGTACTCGATGACCGGCTGGCGCATCGGCTACTGCGGCGGGCCCGCGGAGCTCATCGAGGCGATGGAGAACATGCAGTCGCACTCGACCTCTAACCCCACCTCCATCGCGCAGTACGCGGCGGAGGCGGCGCTGAACGGCGACCAGTCCTGCATCGTCCCGATGTTGAAGGCCTTCAAGGAACGCGGCACCTTCGTGGCCGGCGCCCTCAATGCCATCCCGGGCGTGAAGTGCCTTCAGCCGACCGGCGCCTTCTACGTGTTTCCCGACTGCCGCGGGGCCATCAAGCGCATGGCCGCCGCCGGCAAGCTCAAGGCCCCCACGGACATCGCGCTGTGCGACTACCTCATGGAGCAGCCCGAGGCGGTGGCCGCCGTGCCGGGCTCGGCCTTCGGGATGGAAGGCTACCTGCGCATCTCCTTCGCCACCTCCTTGGACAACCTGAAGAAGGCCACGGAGCGCATGGCGAGGGCGATGGGCTGAAGGTGCTTTAGGGGACGCGACCCTTCAGAGCGAGAGGGCGAGCCGCGTTCCCTCGTCGATCGCCCGCTTCGCGTCCAGCTCGCCCGCCAGCGCGGCGCCCCCGATGAGGTGCACGCGTGCGCCCGCCGCCCGCAGGGGCTCCTCCAGCTCCCGGAGGGATTCCTGCCCGGCGCAGAGCACGATGGCGTCCACTTCCAGGACGGTGGCCTTCTCGCGCGCCTCGCCGAAGCTGATGGCGAGGCCCTTCTCCACGACGCCCTCGTAGTTCACGCCGGCCAACATCTCGACGCGCTTCATCTTGAGCGCCGCGCGGTGGATCCAGCCGGTGGTCTTGCCGAGGCCGGCGCCGGGCTTCGTCTTCTTGCGCTGCAGGAGGAAGACCTGCCGCGCGGGGGGCGAAGGCTCGGGCTTCACCCCGGCCACGCCGCCGCGAGCCGCCGCCGGATCCCCCACGCCCCACTCGCGCCGCCAGGCGTCGACGTCCAGCGAGGGCGAGTGCCCCTCGTGCACGAGGAACTCCGCCACGTCGAAGCCGATGCCTCCGGCGCCCACGATGGCGACGCGCCTGCCCACGGGCCTCGCTTCGCGCAGCACGTCGACATAGGAGAGAACGCGCGGGTCGTCCTGGCCCGGAATCGCCGGGTTGCGCGGCGTGACCCCAGTGGCGAGGACCACCTCGTCGTAGCCCGCGAGATCGGCAGCCGTCACGCGCCGGGACAGGTGCAGCCGGACGCCGGCGAGCTCCACGCGCCGCCCGAAGTAGCGGATCGTCTCGTGGAATTCCTCCTTCCCCGGGATGCGCTTGGCCAGGTTGAACTGGCCGCCGATCTCCGCGGACGCGTCGAAGAGGTCGACGTCGTGCCCGCGCTCGGCGAGCGTGGTCGCGCAGGCGAGGCCGGCGGGGCCCGCCCCCACGACCGCGACGCGCTTTCGCACCGGCGCGGGCCGCGGGACGAGCTCCGTCTCGTGGCACGCGCGCGGATTCACGAGGCAGCTCGCGAGCCTGCCCTCGAAGACGTGGTCGAGGCACGCCTGGTTGCAGGCGATGCAGGTGTTGATCTCGTCCGCCCGGCCCGCCGCGGCCTTGCGCACGAAGTCGGGGTCCGCCAGGAGCGGCCTCGCCATCGAGACCATGTCCGCGCAGCCATCGGCGAGCACGCGCTCGGCCACGCCCGGGTCGTTGATGCGGTTGGTGGTGCACAACGGGATCGAGACCTCGCCCCTGAGCTTCTTCGTGACCCACGCGAAGGCGGCGCGGGGCACGCTGGTGGCGATCGTGGGAACCCGCGCCTCGTGCCAGCCGATGCCCGTGTTGATGATGCTCGCGCCGGCGCGCTCGATCGCCTTGGCGAGCGCCACCACCTCCTCCCAGGTGCTTCCGCCCGGGACGAGGTCGAGCATCGACAGGCGGTAGATCACGATGAAGTCGCGGCCGACCTTCTCGCGGATGCGCGAGACGATCTCCACCGGCAGCCGCATGCGGTTCCCGTACGCCCCGCCCCACTCGTCCGTGCGGCGGTTGGCCTGGGCGGCGAGGAACTGGTTGATGAAGTAGCCTTCGCTGCCCATCACCTCCACGCCGTCGTAGCCCGCCTCGCGCGCGAGCGCCGCGCAGCGGACGAAGGCGCGGATCTGGCGCTCGACGCCCGCGGCCGAGAGCTCGCGCGGCGTGAACCTGCTGATGGGCGACTTGACGCGCGAAGGCGCCACGCACAGCGGCGAGTAGCCGTAGCGGCCAGCGTGCAGGATCTGCAGGGCGATCCTGCCGCCCTCGGCGTGGACGGCCGCCGGGATGGGCTTGTGGGCGCGCGCGGCCGAAGTCGAGGCGAGGGTGCTGCCGAAGGGCGCGAGCCAGCCCTCGATGTTGGGCGCGAAGCCGCCGGTCACGATGAGCCCGACGCCGCCGCGCGCCCGCTCGGCGAAATAGGCCGCGAGCTTCGGGAAGTGCCTCGCCCTGTCCTCGAGCCCGGTGTGCATCGAGCCCATGAGGACGCGGTTGGCCAGCGTGGTGAAGCCGAGGTCGAGGGGAGCGAGGAGGTGCGGGTAGGCGGTGGTCACGGGGGCGGCGCGGGCGAGGCCGCGACTCGCGGCGGGGAGTTCCCGTCATTGTCCCCGATCGCCGCGCGGGCGAACAGCGGCCCCATGGGCCGCTGCGCCCGGAGCCTTAGCGGCCGGCCAGCAGGCGCTCGATCTCCGCTTCGGCCTCGAGCCAGTCGTCGACTTCTCCGCCAGGCGTGAAGCCGCGACGCTCGGCCCGGAAATAGGCCGCCACCGCGATCATCCCCAGGCGGTCCGGGCCCCGTCCCTTGGCGCACGGCATCGCCTCGACGGCGGGCGCGGGCGGCGACTTCTTCACTGCCCTGGGCTTGGCCGGAGACCGGAGACCTGGCATCGCAGCGGGCGCCGGCGCGACCGCCGGTTCCGCCTTCCGCGCCACCTTGGGCTTCGCGCCCGATTTCGGTGCGGCGGGCGCCTTCACCGCGCCCGGGTTCTTCGCTACGGGGGTCTTCCTTGCTGCCATGGCTCCTCCTCTCGGATCCGTGTCGAGGTGATGGCCTGCCACGACGCCGGTCGCGGGTCGGCCGCCAGCGTCTCTAGCAATCGCCATGCCTCGGTCATCGCCGCCTGCGCGGCTTCCGAAATACCGTCGCCCAGCCCGAAGCGCTCTGCACGAACGCCCAGCGCGAACGCCGGGGGCGGTTCCCGGCCCGTCACCTGACGATGGACAGCCAGCACCGCGCCCGGTTCCAGCATGTGCGAGTGGCATGTCGCGGCCGTGACGGCGCCGTCCAGGCGACGGAAGTCCGCCCCCGACGCCGCCGCCTGGCGGGCGTCGATGAAGAGCGCCACGTCCCTGCCCTCCAGGTCGAGGGCGTTCTCCACCTGCAGCTGGTACGCCTCGAAGAGATCGAAGCGCCCCTGCAGCCCGCGCGCCTCGAGCCAGCCCCGCAGCCGCTCGAGCAGGAGCGGCCCCACGGCGTCGTCGCCGCGGCTGCGATTTCCGACGCCGAAGACGGCCACCGGTGCGGTCACGGCGGCCCGCGGCTCACCGTGCCGTCGCCGTGGCGCGCGAGCCGGTCGATGGGGGTGCCGTCCGCCGCCTCGAGCACGACCTCGAGCGCCATTTGCCCGAGCGCATGCGTGGCGCAGGACAGGCACGGGTCGAAGGCGCGGATGGCCACCTCGATGTGGTTGAGGAGCCCTTCCGTGAGCCGGTGGCCGCTGAGGTAGCGCTTGGCCACGTGGCGGATGGCCTCGTTCATCGCCTGGTTGTTGTGCGTCGTCGAGACGATCAGGTTGCACATCGTGACGAGGTCGTCGTCGTCCACGCGGTAATGGTGGATGAGGGTGCCGCGCGGCGCCTCGATCACGCCGACGCCCTCGCGCGCGCGCTCGCCGGTGGCCATGAGGTCCTCGCCCACGATGTCGTCGTCGTGCAGCAGGTCCTTGATCGTCTCCGCCGCGTGCAGCATCTCGATCATGCGCGCCCAGTGGTAGGCGAGCGGCGCGTGGATGGGCGAGCCGCCGGCGTAGTCGACGAACTCGCGCCGCTCCGCGTCGGCGAGCGGGGTGGGGATCTGGTCGCAGTTCTGCACCCGCGCGAGCGGCCCCACCTTGTACCACCCCTTCTCCGGCCCGAGCTCGGAGAGGAACGGGAACTTCATGTAGCTCCAGGGCTTCACCTCCTCGCGGATGCGCGAGCGGTAGTCGCGGTAGTCGACCTGGTCGAAGAGGATCCTGCCCGCGTCGTCGCGCGCCCGCAGGCGCCCGTGGTAGAAGTCGAGCCCGCCGTCGGGGCCGACCAGCGACATCATGTTCGAGCGGAAGACGCCGAAGCTGTTGTAGAGGGCCGGGTCCTGGGCGTGCAGCTGCTTCGCGAGCGCCACCGCGTCGCGCGACCAGGCCACCATGTCGTAGATGTCCGCGAGGAGCGCGTCGCGCTCCTGCCGCGTCACCGGCTTGTTGACCCCGCCCGGCACCGAGCCCGTCCCGTGGATGCGCTTGCCGGCCGTGACGCGGATCACCTCCTGGCCGAAGCGGCGCAGGAGCACGCCGCGCCGCGCGGTCTCCGGGTGCGCCGCGGCGACTCCCACGATGTTCCGGCGCGCGACGTCGCTCGCGAACCCGAACAGGAGGTCCGGCGAGCACAGGTGGAAGAAGTGCAGCGCGTGCGATTGCAGCATCTGTCCGTAGTGCATCAGCCGCCGGATCTTCTCGGCCGTCGGCGTGAGGCGCCTCGCGCCCACGATGGCGTCCATCGCCTTGGAGGCCGCCAGGTGGTGGCTCACCGGGCAGATGCCGCACAGGCGCTGCACCATCACCGGGACTTCCCAGTACGGCCGGCCCTGGATGAAGCGCTCGAAGCCGCGGAACTCGACCACGTGCAGGCGCACCTGCCTCACCTTGTCGTCGTCGTCGAGCAGGATGGTCACCTTGCCGTGGCCCTCCACGCGCGACACCGGGTCTATCGCGACGCGCTTGAGCGTCTCGGGCCGTTCGGCGGTTTCCAGGCCGTACGTCATGCTCGCCTCAGTCGTAGTGGATGAGGCCGTGCCCGAGGGCCGCCTCGTGCCCCGCGAGCAGCCCCGTCAGCACCTTCCAGATGGCGTCCGCCGAGGGCGGGCAGCCGGGGATGAAATGGTCGATGTGCACCACCTCGTGCAGCGGGTGCACCTTGTTGAGCGGCAGCGGCAGCTCGGGATCGTCGGGGACGAGGCCGTACTGTGCGCCGGGCTCGCTGCGGTAGACCTCCTGGAGGATGAGCGGCAGGCTCAGCATGTTGCGCTGCGCCGGCAGGCCGCCGTTGATCGCGCACGCGCCCAGTGCCACCAGCACCCGGCAGCGGCGCCGGAACTCGCGCAGCACCTCCACGTTCTCCGCGTTGCAGACGCCACCCTCGATGATGCCGACGTCGCACTCGCCCACTTCCTTGATGTCGGTGATGGGCGAGCGGTCGAACTCCACCTTCTCGACGAGCGCGAAGAGCCGCTCGTCGATGTCGAGGATCGACATGTGGCAGCCGAAGCAGCCGGCCAGCGAGGTCGTCGCGACCCTGAGCTTGCGGGGCGTCGTCCCGTCCATGGCGTCCTAGCTCCCGTCCGCCTCGATCGAGGCGATCTCGGCCGTGGCGTCCGCCCTCGCCGAGATCGGCCGGAGGTCGAAGACCCGCTTGCCGATGGGCGTGTCGAAGCCGCGGCGCTTGTGCAGGATCACGCCCACGGGGCAGACGTGCGCCGCCTTGTCCTCATGGGAGAAGTCCGTGTCCGCGAGCCGCCCGGTGCGCGAGTTCACGATGAGCTTCGTGCGGATCCCGCGCCAGGCCAGCGCGAACACGTTCTTGCGGTCGACGTCGCGGCTCGCGCGCACGCAAAGCGAGCAGAGGATGCAGCGGTTGAAGTCCAGGAGGACGTCGGGATGCGAGGCATCCACGGGCCGGTCCGGGTAGAAGTGGTCGAAGTGCGGCGACACCATTCCCAGGTCGTAGGCCGTGGCCTGCAGCTTGCAGTCCCCGCTCTTCTCGCACGACGGGCAGAAGTGGTTGCCCTCGACGAACAGCATCTGCACGAGGGCACGGCGCTCGTCGTTCAGCTCGGGCGTGTCGCTCTCCACGACCGCCCCCGCGGCCGCGCGCGTCGTGCAGGAGGCCGTGTGGCGGCCGCCCACCTTCACGGTGCACACCTTGCAGGAGCCGTGGGGCGCGAAATCGGGGTGGAAGCAGAGGTGGGGGATGTAGGCGCCCGCCGCGATGGCCGCCTGCAGGATCGTCTGCCCCTCGGCGAATGCGATGGGGCGCCCGTCGAGCGTGAAGGTGGCGGAGCCGCTCATGCGGTCGCCTCCTCGTTCTCCGCCAGGATGTGCGCGGCGGGGTCGTCGCGCCCGGTCATCTGGCGCGCCGCCGAAAGCGCGCGGTCCAGGTCGAAGGCCGGCTCGAATTCCTCGTGCGCGAGGCGCCGCTGGTAGGCCGGCCGGAACTTGGCGATGGTCCCGAGCACCGGGTTGCACGCCGAATGCCCGAGGCCGCAGTGGCTCATCGACTGCAGCAGCAGGTTCATCTTCTCGATCTCGGCGAAGTCGTAGGGCGAGCCGTGCCCGGCCGCGAGCTTGTCCATCATGTTCGTGAGGAGCGACGTGCCCACGCGGCACGGCGTGCAGAAGCCGCAGCTCTCGTGCGCGAAGAAGTGGACGAAGTTGCGCGCCACCTCGAACATGTCGCGCCTCTCGTTGAAGACCATGATCGCGCCCGCCGTGGGCAGGTCCTCGAAGGCGACGTGCCGGCCGAACTCGGCCGCGGGCACGCAGGCGCCCGAGGGCCCGCTCACCTGCACCGCCTGGGTGAGCTTCGCCCCGCAGTCGGCCAGCACCTCGCGAAGCGTCGCGCCGAACGGGTACTCGTAGATGCCCGGCCGCGCGCAGTCGCCCGAGACGCACAGGAGCTTGGTGCCCGCCGACTCCGCCGTCCCCACGGCCGCGTACCACGCGCCGCCGTGAAGCGCCACGAGGCACGACGAGGCGAAGGTCTCCACGTTGTTCACGACCGTGGGCTCGCCGAGGTAGCCGCGCGTCACCGGATAGGGGGGGCGGTTGCGCGGGGTGCCGCGCTTGCCCTCGAGGGACTCGATGAGCGCGGATTCCTCGCCGCAGACGTAGGCGCCCGCGCCCACGTGGATCGCCACGTCGAAGTCGAACCCCTCGCGGCCGAGGATCGACTCGCCCAGCAGGCCCTCGGCGCGCCGCCTCGCGAGGACCGCCTCGAGCTGATCCAGGAGGAAGCGGTACTCGCCGCGCAGGTAGAGGAACCCGCGCCAGGCGCCCGTGGCGTAGGCGGCGAGCGTCATGCCCTCGATGACCGCGTCGGCGGCCATCGAGAGGAGCACGCGGTCCTTGAAGTTGCCGGGCTCGCCCTCGTCGGCGTTGCACACGATGTAGCGCGCCTTCGCCGGCGTGTCGCGGCAGGCCTGCCACTTGAGGCCGGCCGGAAATCCCGCCCCGCCGCGGCCGCGCAGGCGCGAGGCCTTCATCTCGTCGACGAGCGCCTGCGGCGTCGCGCCGATGGCCGAGCGCAGGGCATCCCCGGGCTTCCACAATGCGTTCAGCAGGAGGTCGCGGCGGCGGATGTTGTCCTCGACGCGGAAGAATTCCGCCGGCCAGTCGTCGAGCGGCACCTCGTCGCGCACGAGGTCGCCGATGCGCTCCACGCGCTCCTCCGTGAGCCGCGAGACCGGCCGGCCGTTCACGAGAAGCGCCGGGCCCTGGTCGCAGAGCCCCGTGCAGGAGGTGGTGTCCACGCTCACGAGGCCGTCCTCGGAGACCTTGCCCTGCTCTACCCAGAGCGACCGGCACAGGCTCTTCAGCATCGGCACGCTTCCCAGCATGCGGTCGGTGATGTTGTCGCTGAAGAGGATGCGGTAGCGGCCGCGGGGCTTCACGTGGAGGAACGAATAGAACGTCGCGAGCCCCAGGATCTTCGAGCGCGGGAGCGCCAGGCGGGACTGGATGCAGTCGATGGCCTCGGGCGCGATCCAGCCGCAGGCTTCCTGCACCTCCCGCAGCATCTGCAGCAGCTCGTGCGGATCGTGACGGTGACGAGCCATCGCTCCCGCCGCCACCTGGGCGGGATCCGGAGCCATTCGGATGGCAGGGCACATGGGCCGGGATCTTCGCGCCGGGACGGCCGGGACGGCACGTCCCCACTGGATCCACCCTACCCCTGCGCGAGCGCGCTTTCTTGACGCCGATCTAATGCAGCGCGGGAATCGGCGCAAGCGGGGTGGTGCCCGGGGCCGGAGTCGAACCGGCATGCCTCGCGGCTGCGGATTTTAAGTCCGCTGCGTCTACCAGTTTCGCCACCCGGGCAACGCCGGGGAGTTTACACGGGCGGGCGCGCGGCGCCTTCCGACTGCTCGATGATCGTGAGGGCGTACTCGTCGGGCGCCTGGCCGGCCGCCTGCGCCCGCTGGTGCAGCATCCGCACGGCATCGTCGCAATTCACCTTGTGCCGCTCGACCAGTATCCCCAGGGCGATGAGGGTCTGCGGCCCGTGGCCGCCCTCGAGCGCGTCGGCGAGCAGCCCGTCGGCCGCCGGGCGCCTCGGCGGCTCGGGGGCGCCGCGCTCGAGCGCCGCCTTGATCGCCGGAACCAGCCGGGAAAGGTCGACCGGCTTCGCCAGGACGGTCGCGGCCCCGCAGGAGGAGGCCCGCTTGCGCACCGCCTCGTCGCGGGCGGGCGCGAGCACGAGGAACGGCAGCCTCGCTTCGCGAAGGAGATGGTCGGCCAGGTCGAAGCTCCTCCCGCCTTCCATCTGGGCGTCGAGGATCGCGAGGACGGGCTGGGCCTCGGCGACCATGCGCCGCGCCTCGTCGGCGTTGGTGGCCACGACCGTGTCGAAGCCCGCCCGGGACAGGCCGGCAACCAGCATGGAAAGGATCGCGCGGTCGTCGTCGACGACCAGGAGCCGGCGTCTTGCCTCTGTCATGGGAGCCTCATACTGTCGCGATTATGCCCGGCCACCGGGCGCGCTCCCGGAGACCGCCGTTGAACGCCCTGCGCCTCTTGCCCGTCGCCATCGCCCTCGCCGTCCTTGCCGCCCACTTCTACCGCGGCCAGTCCTGGGTGCCTTTCGGCATCACGATCGCGCTGGCGCCGCTCCTCGCCATCCGCGCGCCTTGGGCGGCCCGCGTGCTGCAGGCGGCCCTCCTCGCGGGCGCGATCGAGTGGCTGCGCACCGCGGCCGCCCTCGTCGCCGTGCGTCAGTCCCTGGGCCAACCCTACACCCGTCTCGCCGTCATCCTGGGCTGCGTGGCCCTCGCCACCGCGCTTTGCGCCCTCGTCTTCCAGTGGCGGCCGGTTCGCGAGCGCTTCGGGATGGGCGGCGCGAAGGCGGACGGGTCCTAGCCCGGCGGTGCGAAGACGCATACCTGGTTGCGCCCGGCGTGCTTGGCGTCGTAGAGCGCCGCGTCCGCCTGGCTCATGAGGGTGTCGAGGTTCACGCTGCCGGCGAGCATCGCCACCCCGATGGAAACGGTCACCCTCAGCGGGACGCCCTCCTCGCGCGCGACCTCGGCCCGGGCCACGGCCGCCCGCAGGCGCTCCGCCACGTCGATGGCTCCCTCGAGCTCGGTCTCCGGCAGGAGGATGGCGAATTCCTCGCCGCCCACGCGCCCCACGATGTCGACGTTGCGCAGCACCTCGAGGCAGGTGCGCGCGAGCTGCTGCAGCACGCGGTCGCCGGCGTGGTGGCCGTGCGCGTCGTTCACTTCCTTGAAGCGGTCGATGTCGAGCATGAGGAGGGACAGCGGCGTCCCGTAGCGCCTCGCCCGGGACAGCTCCGAATCGGCGACCTCGAAGAAGCGGCGGCGGTTCGCGAGCCCCGTGAGCACGTCGGTGTGGGCCTGCGTCTCGAGGAGGTGGGTGAGGCGGCGCTGTCGCCGCCACGCGCGGTCGACCATGATCGTGGCGCTGATCGAGACGGCGAATAGCGCGGCGGCCAGCGCGGCCACCACGCTCATGTCGCGGCGCCAGTGCCCGAGGTATTCCTCCGTCGAGCGTCCCACCAGGATGTGCAGCGGGTAGCCGGTCACGCGGCGATAGGAGACGAGCCGCTCGACGCCGTCGGCCGGCGACTGCGCCTTGTAGGTGGCCGTGACCTCGCCGCGCGCCACGATGTCGCGCAGGACCTGCGGGGGGGGCACGACGCGTCCCGGATCGCCCGCCGGCGGGTGCCTCGCGACGAGTTCCAGGCCTTCGGCGCGAACCGCCACCATGCCATGGGGTCCCACGTCGGCTGCCCCGAGCATCGTGACCAGGCGCTCCAGGGGGATGGGGGCGATCACGGCGCCCGCGAAGCGCCCGTCCGGGTACTCGACGCGGCGGGCCAGGTCCACGACCCACTGCCCCGCCGAGGCGTCGTAGTGCGGCATCGACAGCAGGACGCCGGAATCGTAGCTGTCGCGAAGGCGCGCGAAGTAGGGCTGTTCCTCGGGCGACGGCTCCAGCCCGGTCGCGAAATCCGAGGGGAAGATGGCCTTCCCGGAGGCATCGACCACCCGCATCGCCACCACGTCCGGCAGCACCGCGCGCACGTTCGCGATGAACGTCCTCGCCGCCGCGTCGTCCATGGAATCGCCGGCGAGCCGCCGCTCCCGCTCGATGGCAACCGCCAGCAGCCCGACCTTCACCTTCTCGACGAGATTGCGCAGGTCGCTCTCGAGGACGCGGGCCACGCTGAAGGTCTCGACGACCGCCTGCTCCTCGTGCTGCTGCCGGCTCGTGTAGATCGACTGGCCGATGAGGATGGAGATGAGGACGAGCAACCCCGCCACCACGCGCCATAGGCGCGTGACGAAACTGCCGTGGCGACCCTTCTCCAAGGTACCTCCTCCTTGCGACATCGTGGACCGCCGGGGGAAGCCGGACTTGTCGGGCGTCAGGAGTTGGCGCGATTCAGTAGCACTGGGCCCGGCACAGCCGGCCGATGTCGGCCTCCGTCAGGGGCCCGCCATCCCAGGACCGGGCTTCGACCGGCAGGTAGCAGGCGCAAAGCCGCACGGGCCTCCAGAGGCCAGCGTTGGGACGCACCGAGAGCGGGGGGTAGCTCGCGGCAGGCGTTCCGTAGGCGTTGGCCCAGGGATTCTGGTCGCCGGGGTTCCAGCTGCGCGGCCCGGTCGCCGGGCTTTCCTGGCGCTTCGGAATCCGGGCCGACGCAATCGACCGGGAAGCCTCGCGCAACTCGTGGCGCAGCTGCTCGCCCAGCAAGGCGCCCATGTAATCGTCCGAGACGCCCGCGGCCACGGTGGCTGGCCACGCCAGCACCGCCGCCGCCATGGCGGCCATGGCGGGAAATCGCGCGCTCGGAACCATTTTCGGGGCGGACATGGATTTCCTCCGGACCAAGCCTACCGCGCCGCCGCCCCGGCGTCTGTGGCGCACGTCACAGGAAAAAGGGCGCCTCGCGGCGCCCTCCGAGGGTCGCGTCGCGCCCGCCTCAGTGGACTTCGACGCGGTGCTTCGCCGCGCCCTTGTGCTTCGGCAGCGTGAGCCGAAGCACGCCGTCGGCGTACTTCGCCTCGGCCTTCGCGAACTCGACGTCCATCGGCAGCGTGAACGACCTCGTCATCGTGCCGTAGTAACGCTCGCTGCGGAGGACCTTGCCTTCCTTCTCGTCCTTCTTCTCGCGGCGCACCTCGGCCGAGATCGTGACCATGTTGCCGTCGACATCCACGCGGATGTCGTCCTTCGCCACGCCCGGGATGTCGGCCTTCACGAGGTAGCGGTCATCGGCTTCCTCCACGTCCAGCTTGATCGTCGGAGGCATGCCTTCCGCTTCCATCCACATCGGGGGAAGCAATCCCTTGAACACGGACGGCATGTCGAACGCCGGATCGAAGAGGGTCAGGGGCTTGAGGGTTCCCATGGTGTCCTCCTTCGACAAGCAGGCCGCGATGGCGTCACCTCCACCACCGCGCGGAGCCCCAACCTCCAGCTCCGCAAGATCACTCTAGGCGCCGCCGGCGCGCGCGTGTTGCCGGGGGTCAAGAAGCCTTCGGATTTCGCGCCGCCACGAGCTCGCAGATGCGGTCCAGCGTGTCCAGGACGGCATAGTCCTGCTCGGCGATCTCGACGCCGAAGCGCTGGTGCACGGCGATGAGGAAGTTGAGCCAGTCCATGGAGTCGAGGTCGACCTGGTCCCGCAGGAGCCGGTCGGGCACGACGTCGCCCTCCTCCAGCTCCGGGGCGATCTTGCGGAGCTCCGCGAAGACGAGCGGGCGCAGTTCGATGGCGTTCATGGCTTCTCCGGTTCCTGGAGGCGGCGCGAGAGCTCCACGAGAAAGGCGGCGCCGCGGTGGCCGTCGCTCACCCGGTGGTCGGCCGCCAGCGTGGCCACCACGACCGGGCGCGCGACGATGCCGGCCCCCTCGGCCCAGGGCCGCATGGCCACGCGCCCGAAGCCGACGATGGCGACCTGTGGAGGGTAGATGACGGGGAAGGTCGTCTCCACGCCCGTGTCGCCGAGGTTGGTGACGGTGATGGTGGGGTCGGAGAACTCGGAGCTGCGCAGCGTCCCGGCGCGCGCGCGCTTCACGAGGTCGGCGAGCCTCGCCATGAGCTCGTCGATCGGCAGGTCCTGCACGTCGCGGATGCCGGGCGCCACGAGCCCGCCTTGCCGCAGCGAGATGGCCACCCCCGTGTTCACCGAGGCGGACGGCTGGTAGAGGCCGCCCTGCCACGTGCCGTTGAGCTCCGGAAAGCCGGCCAGGGCCCGCGCCACCGCGCGCAGCTGCACCGCGGCCATCAGGATGCGCCCCGTGATCGGCCGGCGCGAGTTCTCGGCGGCGAGCCAGTCCTGCGCCCGCTGCATCGGGATCGTCTCGGAGAGGTAGTAATGCGGGATCTCGCGCTTCGACCGGCTCATGGCGGCGGCGATCGCCTTGCGAATCTCGGCCACGCGGTCGACCGCGGGTGCGGCCGCGGCGGGGCCCGCCCTGCGCCCGGCCTTCTCGACGTCATCGACCGTCACCGAGCCGTGGGGGCCGGAGCCCTCGAGGGCCTCGGGGTCCATCCCCAGCTCGCCCGCGCGCCGGCGCGCCGCGGGGGAAACCGGCCGACGGGCCACACCTGGAGCTTGCAGGGGCGCTGGGGCGACGGGAGCCGCCGGCAGACGAGCGGTCACGGGCGCGGCGACGGCCGCCCTGCCCGCCTCGGCGGGCGGTGCAGCGCCCGGCTTCTCGCCCGCCTCGAGGAAGCGCGCGATCGCGGTGCCGACGGGGACGGTCGTGCCGGGATCGACGAGGAGCGCCTCGACGGTGCCCGCCTGCCACGTCTCCACCTCCACGGCCGCCTTGGACGTGTCCACCACCGCCACGACGTCGCCCTTCTTCACGGCGTCGCCCGGCTTCACCTTCCACTCGAGGAGCTTGCCCTCGTCCATGTCGGCGCCGAGGGAGGGCAGCCTGAACTCGATCATTGGAACAGGCCCTTCGCGGCGGCGACGATCTTGTCGACCTGCGGCAGGGCGGCTTCCTCGAGGTGCTTCGCGTAGGGAATGGGCACCTCCTCGCGGCAGACCCGCGCCACGGGGGCGTCGAGGTCGTAGAAGGCCTGCTCCATGATGCGCGCCATCACCTCGGCCGAAAGGCTGCCGCTGCGCCAGCCCTCGTCCACGACCACCGCGCGGCGCGTCTTGCGCACGGAGGCGAGCACGGTGTCCATGTCGAGCGGGCGCAGCACCCGCAGGTCGACGACCTCGGCGTTGATCCCCTCCCCCGCAAGCTTCTCGGCGGCCGCCAGCGCCTTCGGCACGCAGCCGCCGTAGGCGATGATCGTGAGCCGCGTCCCCTGCCTGCGAACCGCCGCGCGGGCGAGGTCGATGGCGGCGGTCGACAGGTCGCCGGCCATCTCGAAGAGCGCCGGGTACTCGAAGACGAGCACGGGGTTGCCGTCGGCGAGCGCCGCGCCGAGCATGCCGTGGGCGTCGTCGATCGTCGCCGGGGCCACGATCTTGAGCCCAGGCACGTGCGCGTACCAGCCCTCGAAGCTCTGCGAGTGCTGGGCTGCAAGCTGCCGCCCCGCGCCGGTCGACATCCGGATCACCAGCGGGACGGCGAACTGCCCGCCGGACATGTGCCGCAGGAGGGCGGCCGTGTTCACGATCTGGTCGAGGGGCAGGAGGCTGAAGTTGACCGTCATCACCTCGACGATGGGCTTGAGGCCGCCGAGGGCCGCGCCGATCCCCGCGCCCACGAACGCGAGCTCCGAGAGCGGCGCGTCGCGCACGCGGTCGGGGCCGAACTCCTCGAGGAGCCCCTTGCTCACGGCGTAGGTGCCGCCGTAGCGGCCCACGTCCTCGCCCACGAGCAGCACGCGCGGGTCGCGGGCCAGCGCCTCGCGCAGGCCCATCCTCAGCGCTTCGCGATAGGTGATCGTCATGGCGCGTACACGTCCTTCGCCAGGTCCTCGACGGGCTCCCAGGCCCCGGCCTCGGCGAACGCGACCGCGCGCTCGACCTCGGCCTCCACCTGCGCGTCGATATCGAGGAACCGCTCCTCGGTAAGGTGGCCCTGGGCCTTGAGGCGGGCCGTGAAGGTGTGGATGGGGCCCCGCGTCTTCCATTCCTCGATCTCCGCCTTGTCGCGGTAGAGGTCGGGGTCGAACATCGAGTGGGCGCGGTAGCGGTAGGTGCGGAACTCGACGAAGGCCGGCGCCCCGGCGAGCGCGATCTCGCGGGCCCGCCTCGCCCCTTCGTAGCAGGCCACCACGTCCATGCCGTCGACGGCGAAGGCCTCCACGCCGTAGGAGGCCGCCTTCACGCACAGGTCCGGCTGCGACTCGTAGCGCTCGATCGCGGTGCCCATGGCGTAGTAGTTGTTCTCGCAGAAGAAGGCCACCGGCAGCTTCCAGAGCGCCGCGAGGTTCATCGACTCGTGGAACGCCCCCTCGGCCACGGCGCCGTCGCCGAAGAAGCACGCGGTGAGGCGCTCCTCGCCGCGCATCTTCGCGGCCAGCCCGAAGCCCACGGCGAGCGGCAGCCCGCCGCCCACGATCGCGTTGCCGCCGTAGAAGCGCGTGGCCGCGTCGAAGAGGTGCATCGACCCGCCGCGCCCGCGCGAGCAGCCTTCCTTCTTGCCGTACATCTCCGCCATGATGCGGTCCATGGGCACGCCCTTGAGGAGCGCGTGGCCGTGCTCGCGGTATGTCGCGACGACGTTGTCGCCGCGCGCGAGCGCGTGCATCGCCCCCGTGGCGACCGCCTCCTCCCCGATGTACAGGTGCAGGAAGCCGCGGATCTTGCCGGCGCCGTAGAGCTCCGCGCACTTCTCCTCCAGGCGCCGGATGCGCAGCATGTCCTTGAGGAGCCTGGCGGAGTTCTCCCGAGGAAAGGGGACCGGCCCCGACGGGGGCGGGGGGGCGGCGTGGCTCATGCGCTTTCCTCCAGGGTGGAGAGGTCGCCCTCGGGCAGCCCCAGCTCGCGCGCCTTGAGGAGCCGCCGCATGATCTTGCCGCTCCTCGTGCGCGGCAGCGTCGTCGAGAACGCGATCTCCTTCGGCGCGACCGCCGCCCCCAGGCGCTTCCTCGCGTGGCCCAGGATCTCCATGCGAAGCGCCTCGCCGGCGGTGAAGCCCGACTTGAGCGAGACGAAGGCCTTCACGACCTCGCCCACCACCGGATCGGGCTTGCCGATGACGCCCGCCTCGGCCACGGCCGGGTGCTCCATCAGGACGCTCTCGACCTCGAACGGGCCGATCAGGTGCCCGGCGGACTTGATCACGTCGTCGGCGCGGCCGACGAACCAGAAGTAGCCGTCCTCGTCGCGCTTCGCGAGGTCGCCCGTGAGGTACCAGCCATCGAAGAAGCACTTGCGGTAGCGCTCCTCCTGCCCGAGGTAGCCTCGGAACATCGACGGCCAGCCGGCGCGCAGCGCGAGCTCCCCTTCGGCGCCGGGACGAGCCTCGAAATCGATGCCCTCCTCGCGGCGGTGCACGATGGCCGCCTCCACGCCCGGCAGGGGCCTGCCCATCGACCCGGGCTTCACGTCCATGGCGGCGGTGTTGGCGATCATGATGCCGCCCGTCTCCGTCTGCCACCAGTTGTCGTGGATGGGCATGCCGAAGGCCTCCATGCCCCACCACACGGCCTCGGGGTTGAGCGGCTCGCCGACGCTCGCGACGAAGCGAAGGCCCGGGAAGGAGTGGGTCCGCGCGAGGTCGGCCCCCGCCTTCATCAGCATGCGGATGGCCGTGGGCGCCGTGTACCACACGCTCACGCGCTCCTGCTCGAGGATCGAGTACCACCGCTCGGCATCGAAGTCCGCCTCGTCGACGATGCTCGTCACCCCGTGCACGAGCGGCGTCACGATGCCGTAGGAGGTTCCCGTGACCCAGCCGGGGTCGGCGGTGCACCAGTACACGTCCCCGGGGTGCAGGTCGAGGGCGGCGAGACCCGTCGCGCAATGCATCACCACCGCGCCGTGCACGTGCACCGCGCCCTTGGGCATCCCGGTGGTGCCGCTCGTGAAGTGAAGGAAGGAGGTGTCCTCCGCGGCGGTGCGCTCGACCTCGCAGACGGGCGAGGCGCCTTCCCATGCGGCGCGGAACTCGGGCCCGTCCACCACGAGGACGTGCTCGAGCGTCGGCATGGGGACCGCGATCTTCGCGACCTTCTTCTGGTAGAGCGCCTGGGTCGTCACCAGCACCTTGCCGCGGCCCAGGTTCACGCGCGTGGCGATGGGCTCCGGCCCGAAGGCCGAGAAGAGCGGCGACACCGCCGCACCGATCTTGAGTCCCGCGAGCACGGCGAAGTAAAGCTCCGGGATGCGGCCGCAGAGCACGAACACCGCGTCGCCCTTGGCCACGCCCAGCGACCGCAGGACGTTCGCGAACCGGCTGGATGCCTCGGAGAGCTCGCGGTAGGTGATGGCGCGCGTGGCGCCCGCGGCCGGATGCCAGCGCAGGGCCACTCGATCGGCGATCGCGCCGCGGGCGTGGCGCTCGACCGCCTCCCAGGCGATGTTGAGGCCCCCGCCCGGAAGCCCGTCGAGCCGGCGTCGCGCCTCGTCCCAGCCCACTGGCGCGTTCGGCGCTAACCGCAACGCGGCGACATCCTTGCGAATGACGGGCGGTCTCGACACGGCAATGGTTCCGCTGGACCTCTGCGATCCAGTATCGGCGCGGTCCACCAGCCTTCCTTGACCGCGATCAACTGCGCTGGACGGCGCGGCGCGACACTGGTCGCATGGGCCGTCCGGCCCATCGCCACTCCGACCGGAAGGTAAGCCATGGGCAAGAGCATCGCGCGCAAGAGTGGCGCGACGCGCGCACGCGCGTCCGCCGAGAAATGGGTCTACCTCTTCTCCGAAGGCGACGCCAGGCGCAAGGACCTGCTCGGCGGCAAGGGCGCGAACCTCGCCGAGATGACGCGCATGGGCCTTCCCGTCCCGCCCGGCTTCATCGTCTCCACGCGCGCGTGCAACGCCTACCTCGCCGCCGGGGGCTTCCCCGCGGGCATGTGGGCGCAGGTCGAGCGCGCCCTCTCGACGGTCGAGCGCCTCGCGGGCAAGCGCCTGGGCGACCCGGCCGATCCCCTCCTCGTCTCGTGCCGCTCCGGCGCGCGCTTCTCGATGCCGGGCATGATGGACACGGTGCTCAACATCGGCATGAACGACGAGGTCGCCGCCGGCCTCGCGAAGCTCACCGGCGACGCGCGCTTCGTGAACGACGCCTATCGCCGCCTGGTGCAGATGTTCGGCACCGTGGTGATGGGGCTTCCCGACGAGCCCTTCGAGGCCGTCCTCTCCTGCCACCGCAAGTCGCAGGGCGTGGCGAACGACGCGGACCTCGAGGTCGGCACTCTTCGCGACATCACGGCCGAGTTCAAGGACATCGTGAACGCGCGCGCGAAGCGGCCCTTCCCCGACGACCCGCGCGAGCAGCTGCGGCTCGCGACCGAGGCCGTCTTCAAGTCGTGGAACGGCAAGCGCGCCATCGACTACCGCAACGCCGCCGGAATCGCCCACGACCTGGGCACGGCGGTGAACATCCAGACGATGGTGTTCGGGAACATGGGCGCCGGCTCCGGCACGGGCGTGCTCACCACCCGCAACGTCACGACGGGCGAGCCCCGCCTCGAGGGCGACTGGCTCACCAACGCGCAGGGCGAGGACGTGGTCGCGGGCACCCGCGCCACCCGGGCCATCGCGGAGCTCGCGACCGCGATGCCGCGAATGCACGCGGAGCTCGCGCGCAACTGCCGCACGCTGGAGAGGCACTTCCGCGAGGTCCAGGACGTCGAGTTCACCATCGAGCGCGGGCGGCTGTGGATGCTGCAGACGCGCGACGCCAAGCGCACGGCCCAGGCCGCGGTGCGAATCGCCGTCGACCTCGCCAACGAGAGGCTCGTCACGCGCGCCGAGGCCGTCGAGCGCGTCTCGCCGGACCACGTCGACGCGTTCCTCCACCCGCAGTTCGAGGCAAAGGACAAGGCGGCCGCGAAGAAGCGCGGCGACCTCCTCGCCACCGGCCTCAACGTCTCGCCGGGCGCGGCGAGCGGCATCCTCGCCTTCGACGCCGACACCGCCGAGGCGTGGGGCGCCAAGGAGCGCAAGGCCGTCATCATGGTGCGGCCGGAGACCAAGCCCGACGACGTGCACGGCATGCTCGCCGCGCGCGGGATCCTCACGAGCCGCGGCGGCCGCACGAGCCACGCGGCGCTCGTGGCGCGCCAGTTCGGCAAGCCCGCCGTGGTGGGCGTTTCCGCCATGGAGGTCGACCCCGAGAAGCGCGAGTTCGCGATCGGCGGGCGCGTATTCCGCGAGGGTGATGCCGTCTCCATCGACGGCACGACGGGAGAGGTGTTCGCCGGAAGCCTCAAGACCGTCGTTCCCGAGTTCACCGATCCCTACCTCGCGAAGCTCCTCTCCTGGGCCGACGGGTTCCGCCGGCTGGGGATCTGGGCCAACGCCGACTACCCGCGCGACGCCGAGCGCGCCCGCGCCTACGGCGCCCAGGGCATCGGGCTGTGCCGCACCGAGCACATGTTCTTCGAGACCGAGCGCCTGCCGCTCGTGCAGAAGATGATCCTCGCCGCCACCGACGAGGAGCGCGAGGCGCCCCTCGCGAAGCTGCTGCCGTTCCAGCGCAGCGATTTCGTGGGGCTCTTCCGGGCCATGGACGGCCTTCCCGTCACCATCCGCCTCATCGACCCGCCCCTGCACGAGTTCCTGCCGAGCCACGACGACCTGCTGCGCGAAGTGACCGAGCTGGAGACGCGAACCTCGCTCGCCGCGGGCAAGGACCCCCTGGGCCTCGCCGGAACGCTGTCGCAGAAGAAGAAGCTCCTCGCCGCCGTGGAGTCGATGCGCGAGGCGAACCCGATGCTCGGCCTTCGCGGCGTGCGGCTCGGCATCCACCTACCCCAGCTCGTGCGCATGCAGGTGCGCGCCATCGTCGAGGCGGCCTGCGAGTGCAAGCGGGAGGGCGTGCGCGTGAAGCCCAAGATCATGATCCCGCTCACCGCCCACAACAACGAGCTCAAGGTGGAGGAGGCGATCCTCGAGGCCGAGGCCCGCGCGGTGATGAAGGAGCAGGGCGTGACGGTGAAGTACCAGTTCGGCACGATGATCGAGATCCCGCGCGCCGCCCTGACGGCGGGCGACATCGCCCGCTACGCCGAGTTCTTCTCCTTCGGCACCAACGACCTCACGCAGACGACGTTCGGCATCTCGCGCGACGACGCCGAGACGGGATTCCTGAGGGAATACCTCGAACGGCGCATCCTGCCGGAGAACCCCTTCGCCACGATCGACCAGGCGGGCGTGGGCCTGCTGATGGAGATGGGCGTGCGGCTCGGGCGCGAGGTGAGGCCCGAGCTCGAGGTGGGCATCTGCGGCGAGCACGGCGGCGACCCCGCCACGATCCACTTCTGCCACCGCATCGGGCTCGACTACGTGAGCTGCTCGCCCTACCGGGTGCCGGTGGCGCGGCTCGCGGCGGCGCAGGCGGCTCTCGCCGCGGGACAGGTCGCGCCCGGCAAGGCCGCGCGCGCCGCGAAGAAGCCGTTGAAGCGGGCATCGCGCCGGTAGCAGAATAGCCGCAGGGAGGGCCCGCCATGCGCGCGGCGGTCGGGGCACGTGTTCTGTTCTGGATGGCGCTCGCCATCGTCGCGGTAACGTCGCCGTGGGCGGCGCCGTTGTCGGCGGGAGGCAACCATTCCCTGGCCGTCGGCCCGGGCGGCACGGCCCTCGCCTGGGGCGGCGACGACTGGGGCCAGCTGGGCAGCGGCCGCACCCTCGCCTTCGCCACTCCGCTTCCGATCCCGGCGCTCAACGGCGCCCAGGCCATCTCCGGTGGCCTCATCCACGTGGTGGCGCTGATGCCGGGCGGCACGGTGGTCGCCGCCGGCGACAACCTCGCGGGCCAGCTGGGCGACGGCTCGCGCTCGGCGCGCTCCACCCCCGCGCCCGTCACGGGGCTCGCCGGGGTCGTCGCCATCGAGGCCGGCGCGTACTTCAACCTGGCGGTCCTCGGCGACGGAACGCTTCGCGCCTGGGGCGACAACAGCAACGGCCAGCTGGGGGACGGCACGACCGCCAACCGCTCGCTGCCGGTGACGGTGGCGGGGCTCGCGGGCGTGGCCGGCGTCTCGGCCGGCTACGACCATTCGCTCGCCGTTCGCACGGACGGGACCGTGTGGGCGTGGGGCGCCAACGCCACCGGGCAGCTTGGCGACGGGACCAACACGGACCGGTCCCGGCCCGTGGCGGTCCCCGGTTTGGCCGACATCGTCGCCGTGGCCGCCGGCGAGGGGTTCTCCCTCGCCCTCGCGCGCGACGGCACGGTGTGGTCGTGGGGGAAGAACGGCCAGGGCCAGCTCGGCAACGGCGCCGAGGGCAACCGCAACGCGCCCGTCCGGGTGGTCAACCTCGGCGGCGTGGCCGCGATTTCGGCGGGCGGGGACTTCGCCATGGCGCTGCGGTCCGACGGAACCGTATGGACGTGGGGCTACAACCTCTTCGACCAGCTCGGCGACGCCGGGGCCACGTTCCTGCTGTCGCGCGTCCCGGTGCAGGCGGCGGGCCTCGGCGGCGTGACCTCGATCGTGGCCGGCTACGCGCACGCGTTCGCGCGGCGCTCCGATGGAAGCCTCTGGTCGTGGGGATTCAACAGCGACGGCCAGCTGGGCGACGGCACGACGGCGAACCGCAGCGTCCCGACCCGCGTGGCGAGCCTCGCCGGGATCGCCGGCATGGCCGCCGGCCGCTACTTCAGCCACGCCGTCGCCGCTGACGGTCGCGCGTACGGCTGGGGATCCAACAGCGACGGCCAGCTCGGCAGCGGCATCGCCGTCTACCGGACCGTGCCCGGCGCCGCGGCGGGTCTTTCGAACGTCGTCGCGGTGGCCGCGGGCTACGGCTTCGCCCTCGCCCTCCGGGGCGACGGCACCGTCTGGACGTGGGGCTCCAACGTGCTGGGAACGCTGGGCACCGGCTCCGGCCCGGCGCGCTCGACCCCGAGGCAGGTGGCCGGGCTCGCCGGCGTGACGGCGATCGCCGCCGGGTTCAACCTGAGCGTCGCGCTGCGCTCCGACGGCACGGTGTGGGCGTGGGGAAGCAACCTCTACGGCGAGCTCGGCGCCAACGCCCCGTCGCTCTGGTCGGAGACGCCGGTGCAGATCGACGGGCTCACCCAGGTCACCGCGATCGCCACGGGGTTCTCGCACATTCTCGCGCTGCGCAGCGACGGCACGGTGCGCGCGATCGGCTACAACGGCGACGGTCAGCTGGGCGACGGCTCCAGCGTCAACCGCTCACGGCCCGTGACGGTCGCCGGCGTCGGCGACGCGATCGCCGTCGGCGCCGGGTGGTCCCACTCCCTGGCGGTACGGCGCGACGGCACCGTCGTCGCCTGGGGCAACAACCTCTACGGCGAGCTGGGGGACGGCACCACCGTGTCCCGGACGACGCCCGTCGCCGTGACGGGCCTGGCCGCCATCGCCTCCGTGGCGGGCGGCAGCGGCTTCTCGATGGCCGTGGGGCAGGACGGCCGCGTCTTCGGCTGGGGCAGCGACGTCCTGCTCGGCGGAGCCTCCGCGCTTCCGGTGCTCCTGTCACGGCTTCCGAAGGCCGCCGCGGTGGCCGCCGGCCTCTTCCACAACCTCGTCGAGGCCGTCGACGGCAGCGTGTGGGCGTGGGGCCTCAACGAGTCGGCCCAGCTGGGCGACGGCACGGTCGTCGACCGAAGCCTGCCCGTCATCGCCCTGCGCGAGGGCGGAGCGGGAAGCATCGCGGGCAACGACTGGTTCCTCGACCTGAACCCGTCCGTGCCCTCGACGATACCGGCCGACAGCGTCCCGGTCTTCCTCGTCGTGGCCTCCCCGGAGTCGGTCGACGTGAAGGCCCAGGTCCGGTTCCGGCCCGAGGACGTGGGCACGACAGGGTCCCTCTTCGTCTTCGCGTCGGCGCCCGCCGACATCGTGAGGCCCGCGGCCAGCGGCTCCGCCTTCGTGCTCGGCAAGGCCGCGTACCGCGACGGGCGAAAGGCGGACGCGGTGGCCTGCGTTCTCGCGCAGCTCAACTCCGCGGGCCAGCTGCAGGCGGTTTCCGCCTCGTCGCTGCAGGCCTACGTGACGGGGGTGCTATCCGGTCAGGGGCAGGCGGTGACGGTCATCAACGGCGCGAACGCCGTGAACATCGGCGGCGCCACGTTCTACGTCGGCTACGGATCGAGCGCGGGCGCGATGCTCGGCAACGGCCTGAACCGCGGGGTCGTCTCGGTGCCGGGAGCGAAGGAGTGCCGGCCGCAGCCGCCGCAGAGCGGCTGGTGGTGGAACCCCGCCGAGGCTGGCCGCGGCTTCTCCATCGAGGCGAACGGCCGCAACCTGTTCTACGCCGCGTACCTCTACGACGAGTCCGGCCGCTCCAAATGGCACGTCGCCGCGGGCCCGACCTCGCTCGACGGATCGCTCTTCACCGGGTCGCTGCTCGAGTTGAGCGGCGGCCAGACGCTCGCGGGCGCCTACCGGCCGCCGTCCCCGGCCCGAAGCGTGGGCGCGATCACCCTCGCCTTCGCCAACGCTTCCGCCGGCACGATGGTGTGGCCCGGCGGCTCGGTGCCGATCGAGCGCTTCGACATCGTGGCGAACGGGCTCGCCTCGCCGCCCCAGGCCAACGTGCCCGAGTCGGGATGGTGGTGGAACCCGGCCGAGAGCGGGCGCGGCTTCTTCATCGAGTGGCAGAACGGCACCGCCGACATCGCGGGCTACATGTACGACGACGCGGGCAACCCGGTCTGGTACCTGAGCGTGATCGCCACGCCGGAGCCGCGCGCGATGTCCGGCAGCTGGTGGTCGTTCGGCAACGGGCAGACGCTCACCGGGGCGTGGCGGCCCGCGAGCCGCACGAGCGACAACGCGGGGCCGCTCTCCATCCAGTTCGACTCCGCGACGACGGCCACCCTCACGCTGCCCGGGGGGCGGACCACGAGGCTGCAGCGGTTCCGGTTCTGACCGGCCCGGCGGGCCGCTAACTTCGGTTAGTTTCCGCCGGGGGCCTTGCACGGTTTCCCGGCCGGAAATGTGAACTGGTTCACAGTAACAGGCAGGAATATGGCGCATGTTGCAACTGTAGCGCCCGCAACAGGCCCGGGACGAGGGCCGCGAGGCGCCAGGAGGCGACACATGAGCCAAGGCGCGCAATTCGAAGCTGCAGCGGTTCCCCGGTTCGGCATCTACGGGATCTTCGACCGCATCCCCTTCCTTCGGGGCAAGTACGCGCAGAAGTTCGCGGCGGCCACCGTCATCGCGGTGGTGCCCCCGCTCCTGATCCTGCTCGCGTACACCCTGTTCGCCAGCGACGTTTCCGAGACCGGCCGGCGCCTGCTCCCGGCCCTGGGGCTCACCTACCTCGGCGGCTTCATGGCGATGCTCTGGCTGCACCAGGGGCTCCTTGCCCCGGTCGTCATGTCCTCGGACGCGATGAAGCGCTACCTGGACGACGGCAAGGCACCGCAGATTCCCGCCGGTTTCTACGACGAGGCCGGCCGGCTCATGGGCCGCACCCAGTACGTGCTGGAGCTCCTCGAGCGCTGGGGCGCCCGGATCGAGAACCTCACGGACCTGGACGACATGACCGGCGTCTACACGCGCAGGGCCGGCGAGAAGCGACTGGCCGAGGAGGTCGCCCGCGCCGAGCGCGACAAGACCTCGTTCCACACCGTGCTCGTGGACCTGCGCGGCTTCCACACGATCCGCGAGGAGCACGGCTACGGCGCCGGCGACCTGTGCCTCGTGCAGCTGGCCGCGGACCTCATCGCCAACACGCGCCGCGGCGACTGGATCGCCCGCTGGGGCGGGGACCAGTTCCTGCTCGGCCTGCACCGCAACCGCAGCGCCAAGCTCGTGACCGACCGCATCCTGCACGCCATCGACTCGGTGCCCTGCCGCGCCGGGCCGGAGACGGACATCGAGCTGCGGGTCTCCTGCGCCGTGATGGAATACCGCCTCGGCCTCGGGCCCGAGATGCTCCTCAAGCGCCTCGACGAGGCGCTGGCCGAGGCCAAGTTCAAGTGCGTGCCCGGCGGGCCCTCGCGCGCCGTCTTCCGGCTGGGCACCGAGCGCTGACGCCCACGGGCGTCAGTCCGGCGCGACGCTGGGCGGCGGGCGCCGCTTTTCGATGTGGAAGCGCACGAGCGCCGCGAGGCGATATGGCGCGTGCGCGAACTTCCCGTAGGGCATGGCGACGAACAGGGCCAGCACCAATCCCAGGTGCGCCACGAGCAGGGTCCCCATGGCGCGCGTCTCGCGGAAGGCTAGCAACGCGAGGCCCGTGAGGCTCGTGAGGAAGAGGAGCGCGAGGAACCCCGCCTCCATCCCCTCCTGCGCCGGATCCCCGAGCTCCGGGTCGCGCCGGCGCTTGAGCCACGCGAGGCCGGCGGGTCCCGCGAGCAGGCCGATTCCCCCCGCGGTTCCCAGCAGCACCGGCAGGCTCCAGAACGGGTATGGCGCCTTCCACCCCAGCGCGTAGTGGTAGACCGTCGCGGTGGCGGTCGCGGCGAAGCACAGGACGAACCCGTAGAAGGTGAGGTGGTGGAGTCGCCGCCTCGCGAAGGAAGGCTCGTCGCCCGGGTACGTGCAACCCTCGCCCCCGCCGTCGAGGTACTTGAGCGTCGCCGCGTCCGCGACCGCTCCCGCGGCCGGCGCCGCGGCGGAGATCCCGGGCGGCGCTTCCCCGATGTCGGCCCAGAAGCGCGCCAATCCCACCGCGAAGGCGAGGAGCACGAAGGCGGACACCGCCCCGAACACCGCCACCATGGCGCCGTGCGGGATGACCGCGTAGAACGAGCCCTGCGAGTCCGCGAAGGCGGTGAAGAGGCGCCCGGGCCCGGCCACCACCACCGCGAACAGAAGCATGAAGGCGAGGCTCGCGGCGATGCCGAGCGCGGTCGCGACCCCGTTCGAATCGAAGGCCCGCGCGAGCGCGCCGGGCCAGGCGTACTTGCGCCACGTGCGCACCCGGACCTGCGCCATCAGCCGCGGGAAGTTGAGCTGGAACTCGTGCGGCGGCGCGTACTGGCATGCGTACAGGCAGGAGCCGCAGTTGTGGCACAGGTTCGCCAGGTAGTCGATGTCGCCCCCGGGGAACTCGAGGCGCCGCTGCAGCGCCGGGAACACCGCGCAATAGCCTTCGCAATAGCGGCAGGCGTTGCAGATCGCGAGCACCCGCTGGGCCTCGTCGACGAGTTGCGCCAGGGACTTCCCGGCTGCGCGGGGGCCGGCCGCTTCAGGCGCGTGCATGGCGCGCGGCCTCCTCGCCCGCGATGCGACCGAAGGTCGTGCCGATGGCCATCCCGATGCCCGCGAGGTAGCCCTTGCCGAGGATGTTGCCGGCCATGATCTCGCCCGCGGCCCAGACGTTGGCGGCCGGCCGGTCGTCGGCAAGGATCATCCGCGCGCGCCCGTCCACGGCCACGCCAAGGTAGGTGAAGGTGATGCCGGGGCGAAGCGGATACGCGAAGTATGGGGGCGTGTCGATGGGGCGCGCCCAGTGCGTCTTGGCGGGCGTGAGGCCCTCGGTGCGGCAGTCGTCCTGCACCGTGTGGTCGAACGTGCCCGGTCGCACGGCCGCGTTGAACTCCGCGACGGTCCTCTCGAGGGCGGCCGGCTCCAGCCCGAGCTTCCCAGCGAGCTCGCGGATCGTGTGCGCCTTCTCGGGCGGGAACACCGGCGGCATGAACTTGCCCATCGACTTCACGTCGATGATGGAATAGCCGATCTGGTCCGGCTGCCCGGCCACCAGGCGGCCCCAGATCGCGTAGCGCTTGGGCCAGAAGTCCTCGCCCTCGTCGTAGAAGCGCCGGCCGTCGCGGTTCACCACGATGCCGAGCGAGACCGCGTCCACGCGCGTGACGATGCCGCCGTCGTAGCGCGGGCTGCGCGCGTCGATGGCCACGCAGTGCCCCTGGGTCGGGTCGCTCACCTGCCTGGCGCCCTTCGCGAGCAGGAGCTTCAGCACTTCGCCCATGTTGTACGGGGTGCCGCGCACGATGAAGTTGTCGGCGGGCGGACCCCAGGCCTCGCGCAGCCACGCGAGGTTCGACTCGAAGCCGCCGCAGGCGACCACCACCGCCTTGGCGCGCACCTCCCGCCGCTCGCCGCCGCATTCCACGGTGACCGAATCGATTCGCCCGTCGCGCAGCGCCAGGTCCACCACCCGGGTCTCATAGGCGATGTCCACGCCCAGCGCCGCGGCCGAGCGGTAATAGGCATTCACCAGCGCCTTGCCGCCCCCGAGGAAGAAGGCGTTGGTGCGCGACAGGTGCAGCGTCCCGCCCAGGGGCGGCTGGAAGCGGACGCCGTGGGAAAGCATCCACGGCACGTGCCTCTCGGTGCTGCGGATGGCCAGCCGCGCGAGGCGCTCGTCGGTGAGGCCGCCCGTCACCTTGAGGAGGTCCTGCCAGTATTCTTCCTCGGGATAGGCGTCCGTGAGGGGCGCAAGCGGCCCTTCGTGCATCGTGCGCATGTTGCGCGTGTGCCGGCTGTTGCCGCCGCGGAAGGCGACCGGCGCTCCCTCGAGCAGCAGCACGGAGGCGCCGGCCTCGCGGGCGGTGATCGCGGCGCAAAGCGCCGCGTTGCCCCCGCCCAGCACGAGGACGTCGACGGGACCGCTCAATCGGCCTCCATCATCAGTCCCAGCCGCGCCCGGTAGGCCGCCCGGATGTGTGCGCGCGCCGCCGTGGCCGCGCCCTCGGCATCGTGGCGCGCGATGGCGTCGACGATGGCGTCGTGCTCCGCCCGCGCCGTCCCGGGCCGCCCCGCAACCGCGAGCGTCGTCTGGCCCAGCAGCACCATCGACTGCCGCAGGGAGTGCACGGCGCGCATGAGGAAGCGGTTGTGGGCGCAGCGGAACATCGCCTCGTGGAAGAGCCGGTTCAGGCGCGCGAGGCGCGCCGGGTCGTCGCCCACCTCGCGGTCGCGCTGGGCGAGCTCGCGCAGCGCGTCGATCTCGGCGTCCGACGCGTGGCGGGCCGCGAGCGCGGCGGCCGTTCCCTCGAGGACCTCGCGCATCACGTAGAGCTCGGCGACCAGCCCGTGGTCCAGCTCCGCGACCACCATGCCGCGCGAGGGATCGCGGGCGACGAGGCCCTCGCCTTCCAGGCGGCCCAGCGCCTCGCGGATCGGGGTGCGGCTCGCGCCCACCCATTCCGACAGCTCCACCTCGCGCAGGCGCGCACCGGGCTTGAGGGCGCCGCTCTCGATGGCGCCGAAGAGCGTGTCGTAGGCGTGGTCGGCGCGCGACGCGGGGCTCGCGACCGCCTTCGCCTTCGCGGGCGCCTTCTTCCGGGCACGGGCAACCGGTTTCACCATGGAGCGTCGGGGAGCGTGGATGTTGACGGCCGTCATTCTGTGTATACAATGGTATACGCGCCTGCGCGCCCCGACAACAACACCGGAGGAGACCCCATGAAACACCTGCTGGCCGCCGCGGCCGCCCTCGCCTTCGCCGGCGCCGCCGCCGCGCAATCCGAGTTTCCGACGCGCACCGTCACCATGCTCGTCGGCTTCGCCCCCGGGGGCGCGGCCGACACCACGGCGCGCATCATCGCGAAGAAGCTCTCCGAGAACCTCGGCCAGGCGGTCGTCGTGGAGAACAAGGCCGGCGCCGGCGGCAACATCGCGCACCAGGCCGTGGCCGCGGCGCCGCCGGACGGCTACACGATCCTCCTGGGATCCATGGGCCCCGTGTGCGTGGCGCCGCACCTCATCGCCAAGCTTCCCTACGACCCGTTCAAGGACCTGGCGCCCCTCACCCTCGCGGTCAGCGTGCCGAACGTGCTCGTGGTGCCGGCCTCCTCGCCCGCGAAGACCCTCCAGGAATACGTGGCGCTCGCGAAGGCGAAGCCCGGCTCCCTCGATTTCGCCTCGACGGGCGTGGGCAGCGCCTCGCACCTGGCGGGCGAGCTCCTCAACCAGCGCGCCGGCATCAACGTCGTGCACGTTCCCTACAAGGGCGGCGGCCCCGCGATGGCGGACCTCCTGGGCGGCAACGTCGGCGCCTACTACTCGACGCACTCGACGGCCGGCCCCCACATCCTGTCCGGCAAGCTGCGGCCGCTCGCGGTCACGAGCCTCAAGCGCACCCCCTTCCTGCCCGACGTCCCGGCCATCTCGGAGACCTACCCGGGATTCGTGGCCGACAACTGGTATGCGTTCGTCACCTCCTCCAGGGTGCCGGAGGCGATCCAGGAGCGCTGGAACCGGGAGCTGGTGAAGGTGCTCGGCTCGCCGGACGTCAAGGAGCAGCTGGCCAAGCACTACATCGCGCCCATGCCGAGCACGCGCGAGGAGCACGCGAAGACGATGCGGCAGGAATACGACATGTGGGGGCGCGTCATCAAGACCGCCGGCATCAAGACCGAGTGACCTCCCCCTTCACCGAGGCCGCGCTGGCCGGCCTCGCGAGCCGTGCCCTCGTCGGGCTCGGCCTCGCCCCGCGCGATGCCGCGGATGCCGCCTGCATCCTGGTGCTGGGCGAGCTCATGGGGCTCGCCACGCACGGGCTCGGGCGCATCGAGTCCTACGGCGAGCGCCTGGACCTCGGCGGAATCAAGGCGCGGCCCGACATCCGCGTCGAGCGCGCGGCGCCCGCCATCGCCCGGGTGGACGGCGACAACGGCGTGGGACCGCTCGTGGGCATGCGCTCGCTGGAAGCGGCGATGGAGTTGGCCCGCGAGAGCGGCGTGGGCATCGCCTTCGCGCGCGCGAGCAACCATTTCGGCCCCATCGCCCCCTATTGCCTTCTCGCCGCCGAGGCGGGCTTCGCGAGCATCGTCGGCAGCAACGCCACCACCACCATCGCGCCGTGGGGTGGCCGCGACGCGCGCGTGGGCAACAGCCCCGTGGGCTTCTGCATCCCGAACCCGGGCGGGCGGCCCGTCATCCTCGACATGGCGCTCTCGGTGGTCGCGCGCGCGAAGATCCGCAACGCCGCGAAGCGCGGGGAATCGATCCCGCCCACCTGGGCCACGGACAGGGACGGCGCGCCGACGACCGACCCGAAGGCCGCGCTAGAAGGCTTCCTCCTGCCCATCGGCGGGTACAAGGGCTACGGGCTCGCGCTGGTCGTGGACCTCTTCGCGGGCCTGCTCTCGGGCGCCGCCTACCTCACCCACGTGAGCTCGTGGTCCGACAGCCCCGGCGCACCCCAGGACCTCGGCCACTTCTTCTTCCTCGTCGACGCCTCGCGCCTCGGTCCGCCCGAGTGGCTGTCGGAACGCATGCGCGACTTCGCGGCCATCGTCCAAGACACGCCGCCCGCCGACCCGGCCTCCCCCGTCCTCCTGCCCGGCGAGATCGAGCTCGACCGCCTCGAGCGCCACCGCCGCGACGGCATCGTCCTCGACCCGGCGCTCGTCGCCCGGCTCGAGGCCTTCGCCGCCCGCGCCAAGGCCTAGCCCGTCCACCACTTCACGGTGTCCGTTGCTTGAGGAGACCTCGGCGGCAGAACTCCGTTATCACCGATCGTCGCGAGGAAGGAGAAGGGGTGCGATTGGACGTTCGCGTTTTGGATTTTCGGCCGAGTCAAACTGCCGCGGGCATCGATGTCCGAACC
>JBBIJT010000028.1:0-30787 GCA_037445795.1 Betaproteobacteria bacterium
GCCGCGCTGCGCGCGGAGGAGGCCGGCGTGTGCGCCGTGGCTGGCTGCGCACCCCGCGAGGCCGCGGCCGTCGAGACGGCCTGCGACGCGCTGCCGCCTGGAGCGGCCCTCTTCCTGTCGAGCAGCATGCCCATTCGCTGGGGCGAGATGTTCGCGACCTCGCTGCCGGATGGCGTCGAAGTCTTCGTGAACCGCGGCGCCAATGGCATCGACGGCATCGTGTCCTCGGCGGTCGGCGTGGCGAAGGGCGGCGGCAGGCCCACGCTGCTGGTCACCGGCGACCTCGCGTTCCTGCACGACGCGGGCGGGTTGCGAGCCGCGCGCGAGCTGAGAACGCCGCTGGCGATCCTGCTGCTCGAGAACGGCGGCGGCGGCATCTTCTCGCACCTGCCCGTCGCGCGTCACGAGGATCTCTTCGAGTCGCTGTTCGGCACGCCGCACGGCTGCGACCTCGCCGCGTTCTCGAAGGCCGCCGGCGTCGCGCACGTCGTGGCCGGCAACCTCGAGGAAGTCGACTCGCTCGTCCGCGGGACGCTCGCTTCCGGCACGGTCCGCGTCATCGAATGGCGGACGAACCGCGCGCTCACCGTGCGCGAGCAGCGCTCCCTGACGCGCAGCTTCGGCGTGCACGACATCCGCGTCGAGGCGGGCGGCATCGCGTGGCACGCGTGGAGCCGCGGCCCCCGCGCGGGGCTGCCGGTGGTCTTCCTGCACGGCTTCACGGGAACGGGCGAGTTCTGGCTGCCGGTCGCGAACGCGCTGCCGCGCTGGCGCTGCATCCTTCCGGACCTGCCGGGCCACGGCCGCAGCGGCGCGCCGGTGCCGTCCGGATCGTGGCGCCTCGACCGCGCGGCCGACGCGCTGGCCGAGCTGCTGGCCGAGCTCGGCGCGGACCGGTTCGCGCTCGTCGGCTACTCGATGGGTGGCAGGCTCGCCCTTTCGCTGGCCCTCGGGCATCCGACGCGCGTGGCGGCACTCGCGCTCGTGGGCGCCACGCCGGGCATCGCCGACGCGGGCGAGCGCGAGGCGCGCGCCGCGGCGGATCTCGAGCTTGCCGCCACGATCGAACAGGATGGCATCGAGGCGTTCACCCGCCGCTGGGAGGCGAATCCCCTCTTCGCCACGCAGTCCGCGATGCCGGAGGCGCTTCGCGACGCGATGCGCCGGCAGCGCCTCGGGCAGGATGCGACCAGCCTCGCCGCGGCACTTCGCGCGTTCGGGACGGGATTCCAGCCGCCGTTGCACGAGGAGCTCGGGCAGTTGCGCATGCCGGTGCTGGCGATGGCCGGCGAGCGCGATGCCAAGTTCGCGGCGATCGCGCGCGAGATGGCGGGCCGCATTCCCGGCGCCGTGCTGCGCATCGTGCCGGAGGCGGGCCATGCCGTGCCGCTGGAGCAAGCGCAGGCCTTCGCCGCCGAGCTTGGGGAATTCTTGAAAGGGAGCATCGACGCATGAGCAAGAAGACGCAGGTCAAGCCCGGGGCCAAGTCGCCCGCCGCGAAGGCGCCGTCCGCGCGCATCGCCTGGAAGTCCGCGGGCCGGTTCGAGGACATCCTGTACCACAAGGCCGAGGGCATCGCGAAGCTCACGATCAACCGGCCCGAGGTGCGCAACGCCTTCCGCCCGACGACGCTCAACGAGCTCACGCGCGCGTTCAAGGACGCGCACGAGGACCCGGACATCGGCGTGATCATCCTCACGGGCGCGGGCGACCTCGCCTTCTGCTCCGGCGGCGACCAGCGCATCCGCGGCGACAAGGGCTACGTGGGCCTCGACGGCGTGCCGCGCCTCAACGTGCTGGACCTGCAGAAGCAGATCCGCTCGTGCCCCAAGCCCGTGATCGCGATGGTGGCGGGCTACGCCATCGGCGGCGGCCACGTGCTGCACGTCGTCTGCGACCTCACCATCGCGGCCGACAACGCGCGCTTCGGCCAGACCGGCCCGCGCGTGGGCAGCTTCGACGGCGGCTTCGGCTCGAGCATCCTCGCCGACCTCGTGGGCCCCAAGAAGGCCAAGGAGATCTGGTTCACCTGCCGCCAGTACGACGCGCGCCAGGCGCTCGCCATGGGGCTCGTGAACGAGGTGGTGCCGCTGAAGGACCTGGAGAAGGCCACCGTGGCCATGTGCCGCGAGATCCTGCAGCACAGCCCGCTCGCGCTTCGCTGCCTCAAGAGCGCGTTCAACGCGGTCTACGACGGCGAGGCCGGCGTGCAGGAGCTCGCGGGCAACGCGACGCTTCTCTACTACATGAGCGAGGAGGCGCAGGAAGGCCGCAACGCCTACGTCGAGAAGCGCCGCCCCAACTTCGGCAAGTTCAGGCGCGTGCCCTGACCGGGCGTCGCGCGCGGGCCCGAGCGTGCGCCACGAGTTCATCCCCTACGCCATCGCCTTCCGCGAGCCCGTCGTGACGGGCTCGGGCACGTGGGCCGAGCGCCGCGGCGCCTGGCTTCGCCTGGAGGCGGAAGACGGGCGCGTGGGCCTGGGCGAGGCGGCGCCGCTCGCGCGGCTCGATTCCGCCGGCGCGCTCGCCAAGGCCATCGAGAGCGGGCCGTTCCGCGACGCCGCCTTCGACCTCGCGGCGCTGGACCTCGAGTCGCAGCGCTTCGGCCGTCCGCTCGCCTACCTCCTCTCGGATTCGCCGCGCGCGCGCGTGGCGGTGAACGCGCTCCTCTTCGCGCAGGATGCCGAGGCGCTCGCCGCGGAGGCCGAGAGCGCGGTGCGCGCGGGATTCCGCTCGCTCAAGATCAAGGTGGCCGCCGCGCCGCCGGAGGACGACATCGCCCGCATCCTCGCCGTGCGCCGGCGCGTGGGCGCGGGCGTGGCGCTGCGCATCGACGCCAACGGCGCGTGGGACGAGGCGGCGGCGCTCAGGGTGCTGGGCGCCGTGGAGGCGTGCGACATCGAGTACGTCGAGGAGCCGGTGAAGGGCGACCTGCGCTCCGTGGGGCGGAGGGTGAACATCCCGGTGGCGGCCGACCCCGCGACGCTGGAGGAGGGCGCGCGCGTGCTGCGGGACCGGGGCGCGGATTTCCTCGTGCTCAAGCCCATGGCGCTGGGCGGGGTGCGCCCCACGCGCGAGCTCGCGGTGGCGGCGATCGAGGCGGGGATCGGCGTCGTGGTCACCTCGATCCTCGACACGGCGGTGGGCGTGGCCGGCGCGCTGCACCTGGCGGCCAGCCTTCCCGGGCCGGAGCGATCGCACGGCCTCGCGACGATGGGGCTGCTGGAGGAGGCGCCCGTCGAGGGCCTCGCGCATCCCCACGACGGCGAGATGCGGCTGCCGCCGGGGCCGGGGCTGGGCGTGCGCCTGCGGGAGCTGGCGCCGTGAATCGCGACGCCCCCGCCATCGTCGCCTGGAGCGAGACGCTCGGCCGCCGCGCGCTCGAGGAGCGGGTGGCGACGGCGGCGGGAAGGCTGCGCTCGCTGGGCGTGCGCGAAGGCTCGCGCGTGGGGCTCTGGGCGGAGAACTCGGTGGAGTGGATCGTGATCGCGCTCGCGGTTTCGCGGGCCGGCGCGGTGCTCGTTCCGCTCAACACGCGACTCGCGGAGCCGGAGATCGAATGGCAGGTCGCGCGCGCCGGCCTGCCCCTGGTGATCGCGGGCAATGCGCAGGCGGCCAGCGCCGTGAGCGCGACCCGGGTCGTGTCGCTCGCCGAGTGGCGGACGCTTGCGTCACGCGATCCGTCGGCGTCGCCCCGCTGCGACGATCCGCGACGCGACGCGGCCATCGTCTTCACGTCGGGCACCACGGGCCGGCCCAAGGGCGCCGTGCTCACGCGCGGAAACCAGCTGGCGGCGGCGCGCGCCTCGGGGGCGGTGCTGCCGCTCGGGCCCGGCGACCGCTGGCTCGCCTCGCTGCCGTTCTTCCACGTGGGCGGCATGGGCATCGTGGAGCGCTGCGTGCTGTCCGGGGCGTGCGTGGTGCTGCCGGCCTCGTTCTCGGCCGACGAACTGGACCGCTCGATCGAGGAGCAAGGGGTGACGCACGTCTCGGTGGTCGACGCGACGCTGCGGCGCATGCTCGAGGCGCGGGACGGGAGGCCGTTGCCGGCGCGCGTCAAGGCGGCGGTGGTGGGCGGCGGGCCCGTGAGCCCCGGGCTCGTCGATGCGTGCCCGCAGGCGATCGCGACCTACGGGCTCACCGAGTCGTGCGCGATGGCTTCGCTGGTGCGTCCCGGGGCGCCCCGCGAGCAGCGGCGGACGGCGGGGCAGGCGCTTCCGGGCATCGAACTTCGCATCGCGCCCGACGGGGTGATCGAGGTTCGCGGCCCGACCGTGATGCGCGGCTACCTCGACGACCCGGAAGCCACGGCCGCGGCGCTTCGCGACGGGTGGCTGCGGACGGGGGACCTCGGTGAGATCGACGCCGACGGGTGCCTGCGCGTGCTCTCGCGCCGCGGCGACCTCATCATCTCGGGCGGCGAAAACGTGTACCCGGCCGAGATCGAGCACGCGCTTCGCGAGCATCCCGGCGTGGCCGACGCGGTGGTGATCGGGGTGCGGGACGGGAAGTGGGGCGAGGTGCCGCTCGCGGTGGTGGAACTGCGCGTTCCCGGCGCCCCCGACCTTCGCGCGTTCCTCGAACCCCGCCTCGCGCGCTACAAGCTGCCCCGCGTCGAGCTCGTCGAACGCATCCCTCGCCTCGCCAATGGCAAGCCCGACCGAGCCAAGGTGAAGCGGGACTGGGCGCCAACCTGATCAGATTAGAAAATCTAATCTGATCAGGTTGGCTTGCGGGATTTCTCGCGCTTCTGGTCCCGGTAGTGGTCGAGCAGGTGCGTGTAGTCGGCCCACGCGCCCCAGAGGCCGAAGCCGGCGAACGCGGTCGCGCCCCAGAAGGAGACTTCGATGGGCAGGAAGAGGTCGTACCAGCACAGCAGCAGCGTCAGGATGCTCAGCGCGACCATCCAGGGCGGCCCCTGGTCGTAGAACTCGCCCTTGTTCTTGCCCATCGTGAGCGTGATCACCCACGCGGAGGCGAGGTTGGCGAGAATGATGGCCCCCACGACGATCGTGGCGTAGGAGGGCAGGAGGTTCCACTTCATGGCGGTCGATGCCGGGCCCGATGGGCTCAGCTTTCGTGCAGCCGCGAGTTGGCCGACACGTGCTGCTTCAGGAACTCCATCTGGTCGGCCAGGATCTTGCGGTTGGCGAGGATGAGGAACTCGGCGCGGTTGGGCACGTAGGGCGCGTAGAGCAGGTGCATGCGCGCCTCCTCCGGCGTGCGGCTTCCCTTCCTCTGGTTGCAGGAGCGGCAGGCCGTGACCACGTTCATCCAGGTGTCGGTCCCTCCCCGCGACATGGGCAGGATGTGGTCGCAGGTGAGCTTGAGCGGCGGGAAGAGGTCGCCGCAGAAGGCGCAGACGGCGCGGTCGCGGTGGAAGAGCTCGCGGTTGTTGAGCGGCGGCGTCTGGTGGAAGCCCTTGATCGCGAGCGCCTTGCCGCGGATGGCGATGATCGAGTTGGCGGTGATGAAGGACTGCCGCCCGGTGAGGTGGGATCGCCCGCCCCGGATCGTGAAGGCCTCGCGGCCCGTCTCCCAGGCCACGCGCTCCTTGGCGTAGTACCAGACCGCCTGCTGCCAGGTCACCCAGCGGTGGGGGACGCCGTGCTGGTCCAGCGTGAGAATGAGGGGAAGCGCTCGGTTCATCGTTTTGATGCGGCTTTTTGCCAGTCAAATCGGGAACTTGCGATAATGCAGCGCGAACCCCCGCAATTTACCACATCCGAATGTCAGCGCTCGCTCGCGCAAGCGCGGCGCCCACCGAAAGCACACGCCATGTACCTCGAACGCGTCACCGCCGGCACCGACCTTCCCAACGACTTCAACGTCATCATCGAGATCCCCGCGCACGCGGACCCGATCAAGTTCGAGGTGGACAAGGCCACCGGCGCACTCTTCGTGGACCGGTTCGTGCAGACGTCCATGCACTACCCGTGCAACTACGGCTACATCCCGCACACGCTGTCCGACGACGGCGACCCGGCGGACGTGCTCGTGATCACCCCCTTCGCGCTCATCCCCGGGGTCGTCGTGCGCTGCCGCCCCATCGGCATGCTCAAGATGACCGACGAGGCGGGCGGCGACACCAAGCTCCTCGCCGTGCCCATCGACAAGCTCACGCCCCTCTACCGCGCCATCGAGACCCCGCGCGACCTGCCGAGCCTGATGCTCGAGCAGATCACGCACTTCTTCGCCCACTACAAGGACCTCGAGCCCGGCAAGTGGGTGCGCATCGAGGGCTGGGTAGGGCCGGAGGAGGCGAAGGCCGAGATCCTGAGGAGCGTGAAGCGATACAAGGCCCCCCGGCGCAAGGCCTAGCGCCGCGTCAGTCGACCGGGGTCGCCTCGGGCTTTCCGGGCCTTCGAAGGCCCAGCCACGCCAGCAGGCCCAGCGCGATGCCGATGAGGGCCATGCCCACGAGCTCGTGCGGCGGCGGCCGCTCCCCCAGCTGCAGCCAGGAGGCGATCACCGCGATGACGGGGATCGCGAGGGTGTTGAGGCCGGTCACGCCCGCCGGCGCGTGCGAGAGCACGTAGGTCCACAGCCACCAGCCGCCCGCCGTGGCGAAGATGGTCGAGTAGGCGAGCGCCAGCCCGTACTCGCCGTTCCAGCGCGTGGCCTCGTGCGGGTGCAGGAGCGAGAGCAGCACCAGCGGCACCGAGCCCACCGCGAGCTGCCACGCCGTGAAGGTGAGGGGCTCGGCGTCCTTCGTGGGCCAGCGCTTCGACATCACGGCCGCGATGGCCCACACGGCGCCCGAGGCCACGGCGAGCAGGCTTCCCTCCAGGCTCGTGAGGCGCCAGGGCGAGACGATGAGCACGAGGCCCGCGAAGGCGAGCGCGACCGAGAACCACTGCGCGCCGCGCATGCGTTCGTGCAGCACGAGGTAGGCGAACACGATCATCCAGAAGGGCATCGTGTAGGTGAGGACGCTCGTCTTGCCCGGGCCCGCGGTGAGGAGCGCGAAGTGCGAGAGGATCACGAAGGCGCCCACCTGCACGAGCCCCAGCACGACGGCCATGCGGTAGCTCGAGAGGGTCAACCGGCGGCCCGTCGCCGCGATGATGGCGAAGAGCAGGAGGGCGCCCAGCACCAGGCGCTGCGCCGCGAAGTCGAAGGGGTGCGCGTGCCGCAGCGCGATCTTCATCACGATCCACGAATAGCCCCAGATCGCGCTCATGGCGGCCATGGCGGCGAGCGGGGCGGATCGGGAGCTCATGCGGGGCGGGCGTTAGAATCGCGGCGAGCGGCGACTCTACCATGACGAACACTCCCACTTTCCGCGTGCGCCTCGTCGACTGGCGGGACGCTTCCCCTATCCTCACCCGCATCCGCACCACGGTCTTCGTGGGGGAGCAGGGCGTGCCGCCGGGGATCGAGATCGACGGGCGCGACCCCGAGTGCGTTCACGCGATCGCCGAGGACGCTTCGGGCGAGGCCGTCGGCACGGGGCGCCTCATGCCGGACGGCCGCATCGGGCGCATGGCGGTGCTGGCGACCTGGCGTGGGCGCGGTGTGGGCGCGGCGCTGCTCGATCTATTGGTGACGGAGGCGAGGCGGCGAGGCTTCGCGGAGGTGTACCTGCACTCCCAGGTGCACGCGAAGGACTTCTACGCGCGGCACGGCTTCACGACCGAGGGAGAGGAGTACCTCGAGGCCGGCATCCCGCACGTCGGGATGCGGATGGGGCTGTAGGAAGAAACCCTCACCCCCGACCCCTCTCCCATGGGCTGGCCCCACCAAGATGGGGATCCCCGGGGAGAAAGGCTGGGAATGAGGGGCGTTCGATCAATCGATCTTGATGTTGAGTTCCTTGATGAGCGCGGCGTAGTCGGCCGTCGCCTGCTTGATGAACTTGGCGAAGTCCTCGCTGTTCTGGTACAGGATCGGCTGGTTCAGGTCGGCCATCGTCTTCTTGAACTCGGGGTCGTCGCAGATCTTCTTGATGGTGGCGTCGATCTGGGCCACGACTTCCTTCGGCGTTCCGGCGGGGGCGGCGAGGCCCTTGATGGAGCCCCAGGTTCCCACGTTCACGCCCTGTTCCTTGAGCGTCGGGACGTTCGGCATGGACGGGTCACGCTCCGGCAGCGCCACGGCCAGCGCCTTGAAGCGCCCGGCCTTGATGTGCGGGATGACTTCCGACGGGTGGCCGCCGCCGATCATCAGGTGGCCGCCCGCCAGCGCCGTCGTGGCTTCCGCGCCGCCCGAGAAGGGCACCGTGACGATGTTCACGCCCGCGGCCTTGCCGAAGGCGGTGAGCGCGAGGTCGACCGCGCCGGCCTTCACGGAGACGGCGGTGGTGATCGGCTTGCCTTCCTTCTTCGCGTAGGCGATCAACTCCTTGATGTTGTTGTACGGGGCGTTCGCGCCGGCGAGGATGACGACCGAGTGGATCGAGACGCGCGACACGGCGACGAGGTCCTTCTGCGGGTCGTAGGGCATCTTCTGCAGCGTGGGCATGACGACGTCGTGGCCCGAGCCGTAGCCGATGTAGAGCGTGTAGCCGTCGGGCTTGGAGCGCACGACGCCTTCCGTGCCCACCACGCCGCCGCCGCCCGGCTTGTTCACGATCACCATCGGCTGCTTCGAGTACTTGGCCCAGTACTTCTCGACGGCGCGGGCGAGCAGGTCCGTGGATCCGCCGGCGGCCATCGGCACGACGGCCTGCACGGGCTTGGTTGGGTAGTCCGCGGCCATCGCGGTCGCGGAAAACGCCGCGACGGCGAGGATGGCGGTGAGCGATGCGGCAAGTCGTTTCATTTCAGGGGTCTCCTTTCACGTGCGGTTGCTGTTGCCGGTCGTCGCGCGGCGCCGCTTCCACAGCGCCATGCCGGCCTGGCCGATCGCGAGCGCGACGAACAGGCCGATGAGGGTGGCAGAGATGGGCCGCGTCACGAAAACCGCGAAGCTGCCTCCCGACATGAGGAGCGACTGGCGCATCGCCGACTCGACCATGGGGCCGAGCACGAACGCGAGCACCAGGGGGCCGGCCTCGATCTTCAGCTTGCGAAGCGCATAGCCGAAGAGCCCGAAGCCCACGAGGCTGTAGATGTCGAACACCTGCCCCTGCACGCTGTAGGAGCCGATGGCGGTGAAGAGGATGATCACCGGCGCCATGATCGCGAACGGCACGCGCACGAGCTGCGCCCAGAGCCCCACCAGCGGGAGGTTGAGGACGAGCAGCATCACGTTGCCGATGTACATCGAGGCGATCACGCCCCAGAAGATCTCCGGGTGCTCCTGGATGAGGAACGGGCCCGGCGTCACGCCCTTGATGAGGAGCGCCGCGAAGATCATCGCGATGGAGGCGTTGCCCGGGATGCCGAGGGTGAGGAGCGGGATGAAAGAGGAGCTGGAGGCGGCGTTGTTGGCCGACTCCGGCCCCGCCACGCCCTCGATCGCGCCGTGGCCGAACCGCGACGGGTCCTTCGCGACGCGCTTCTCCACGGCGTACGAGACGAGCGAGGAGATGACCGCGCCGCCCCCCGGGATCACGCCGATGAAGAAGCCGATGAGGGTGCCGCGCAGGATCGCCATGCGCGAGGCCACCCAGTCCTTCATCGTGGGCCACACCTGGCCCACCTTGGTGGTCACGAGCTCGCCCTTCATGGTCTGCTCGAGGCCGTAGAAGATCTCGCCCAGGCCGAAGACGCCCATGGCGAGCGTCACGAAGTCGAAGCCGCTGTTCAACTCGGTGACGCCGAAGGCGAAGCGCGTCTTGCCGGAGATGGGGTCGAGGCCCACGTTCGCGAGCAGCAGCCCCGTGGCCATCATGATCAGTCCCTTCACGATGGAGGCGCCGGAGAGGGTCACGGCGAGGAGCAGCCCCACCACCGCCAGCGAGAACTTCTCCGGCGGCCCGAAGCTCAGCGCGAACCCGGCGATGGCGGGCGCGAAGAAGGTCATGCCGACGATGCCCACCGTGCCCGCCACGAAGGAACCGATGGCCGCGATGCCGAGAGCCGCGCCGGCGCGGCCCTGCTGCGCCATCTTGTAGCCGTCGATGCAGGTGACGACGGAGGCGGCCTCGCCGGGGAGGTTCAGCAGGATCGAGGTGGTCGAGCCGCCGTACATCGACCCGTAGAAGATACCGGCCATGAGGATGATGGCGGTCACGGGCGAGGAGATCGAGTAGGTGGCCGGCAGCAGCAGCGCGATGGTGGCGGCCGGCCCGAGGCCGGGCAGCACGCCGACGGCGGTGCCGAGGACGGCGCCGATGAACGCGAACAGCAGGTTCATCGGCGTGAACGCGATGGCGAAGCCCTGGAGCAGCCCGGAGAAGATGTCCATGGCGCGCCTAGCCGAACCAGCTGCCCGTGGGCAGCACGCCCTTCAGCAGGAAGTTGAAGAGCAGGTACATCGCCCCCGCGCAGACGAACGAGATGAGGAGCGTCTTCCCCCAGCCTTCGCGCTCGATGCCCTTCTGCCAGGCGATCATGAAGAGGACGGTGGCGAGGAAGAAGCCGATGCGCTCGAAGAACCACCCGTAGGCGATCACGAGGATCACGCCGGGGACCAGGCGCGCGATGACCGGGTGGCGGGCCGGTGCTTCCGCCGGCGCTTCCTCGGCCGGGGCGGCCTGCGCTTGCGCCGCCGTGAGGGACATCCCTAGCCAGATGGCGCCGAGCACCGCGAGCGACACGCCGACGCAGAAGGGCAGGAACCCCGCGCCGGGGGAGATCATCATGCCCAGCTTGAGGTGCGCGTAGGCATGCCACGCCACCGCCAGCCCGCCCGCGATCACGATGGCGGCGGCAATCCTCTCCGCGCGGCCCATTCGGCACCCCCTCCCATGTTACCGGTAACATAGCGTGGCCCAACTCGGCTGGCGGGCACTTGAGCTTCGTCAGGGTTACCCCGCTTTTCGTACCAGGTACAAGCACCGGGTACATGTACCTGGTACCGGGGTCGCCGGGGTCAGGGGAAGTGGTAGGGGAGGGCCTGGATGGGCAGGGGGGTGCCCGACGGGGAGCCGTGGCGGAGATCGCCTTTTGCAATGGCCTCGAGCTGGGCCACCACGAGCGCCTCGAAGCCGCCCTCCGGGGAAGGCGCCACGTTGGCGACGGTGCCCGCCGACTGGTCGCCGAACGCCTCGCTGAAGACCCTGTCGCCGGGGGCGAGCGGCGTGGCGCTGGTCACGCGAACGGCCCGCTTCTTGAGGATGCCCCGGTACTGCGTGCGCGCGACGATCTCCTGGCCGGGATAGCAGCCCTTCCTGAAGCTCACGCCGCCCACCAGCTCGTAGTTGGCCATCTGCGGCACGAACTCCTCCTGCGTGCCGGGCACCACCTGCACGATGCCGTCGCGGATGAGCGAGAGCGCCCACTCGTCGAGCGTGGCGGCGCGCCCCGCGGGGGCGGCGCCGAACGCGATCGCGCGCGAGCCTCCCAGGCGGAAAGCCCCCTCGGGAATCGAGCCGTCCCACAGGCCGAAGGGCGGCGTGGCGACGGAAGCGTCCTCGACCTTCACCTTCGAGCGAAGCACGAACATGCGCAGGCGCTTCGTGGTGGCCTCGGCGAACGCGGCCGGCAGCACCAGGAGGTAGCCCTGCGCGTCGCGCGCCAGCACGAAGGTGACGAGGAGCCGGCCCTTGGGCGTGCACCACCCGTTCCACTGGGCGGCGCCCACGGTGAGCGCCTTCACGTCGTTGGTGAACTGGTTGTGCAGGAAATCGGCGGCGTCGTCCCCCGAAACGCGCAGCACGGCGTTAAGGGGGGAGAGGTCGCAGACGCGGGGAAGGTCGGAGGTCACCGGGGGGAAATGGCGGCGGTACGTTCTGCGTTCAAGTATAGCGGCGCGCCGCACGACAACGACCCCGCCTGGCGTGTGGTCATCGCCGTGGGGCCTTCGCGGCGGGTGGAGGCATGGATCATCGCCGCCGCGGTGGCGGGCCTGGCCGCCACGCTCTCCGCGGAGCTGCCCGCTTTCGCCAAGGCCGCGGGCGGCTTCGCGCTGGCCGCTGCCGCGGTCCGCGCCGCCCGCCGCGAAGTGTGGCGGGAGGGTGCCGGCGCCGTCCGCCGCCTGACGGTCGACCTCGCGGGCCGCGTCGAGGTCGAGGGCCCCGAAGGCCGCGTCGTCGCCGGCCGCGTCGCCAGCGATTCCTTCGTGGCGCCGTGGCTCACCATCGTCCGCTGGAAGCCCGAGGGAGCGTGGATCGCGCGCACGGTGCTCGTCGTGCCGGATGCCGTGGAGGCGGAGGCCTTCCGCCGCCTGCGCGTCCTTCTCCGATGGCGCTGACGGTATAATTCGCGCATGAATTCGCCCGTTGCGCCCGAGCAGCTCCTCCTCACGCTGCACGGCAGCGTGGCGCTCTCTCCGTTCCGCGTCGACAAGCTCGTCGCGGGCCTCGAGCCGGGCCTTCGCGCCGCGGTCTCCGTCGACACCCGCTTCGTCCACTTCGCGCTGCTCGCCGAGCCGCTCACGGCCGCGGAGTCCGACGTGCTCGCGAGGATCCTCACCTACGGCACGCCGGGAAGCGACGAGCCGAAGGGCGAGCTTCGCGTCGTGCTGCCGCGCTTCGGCACCGTCTCGCCGTGGTCCTCCAAGGCCACCGACATCGCGCACAACTGCGGCCTCGCCAAGGTGGTGCGCCTGGAGCGCGGCGTGGCCTGGCATTTCGCGCCGAAGGACGGCAGGCCCCTCGGCGGGGAGGCCCACCGCGCGCTGGCCGAGGCCATCCACGACCGCATGACAGAGACGGTGGTGGAGTCCTTCGCCGAGGCGTCGCGGCTCTTCGCGCACCACCCGCCCGCGCCGCTCGCGACGGTGGACCTGCTGGGCGGAGGCCGGCGCGCGCTCGAGGAGGCCAACGTCGCCATGGGCCTCGCGCTCGCGCCCGACGAGATCGACTACCTCGCCGAGAACTTCCGGAAGATGGGGCGCAACCCCACCGACGTCGAGCTCATGATGTTCGCGCAGGCCAACAGCGAGCACTGCCGGCACAAGATCTTCAACGCCTCGTGGACCATCGACGGGGAGGCGCAGGACAAGAGCCTCTTCCAGATGATCCGCAACACGCACGCGAAGAGCCCGCGCGGCACCGTGGTCGCCTACTCCGACAACTCCGCCGTCATGGAAGGCGCCGAGATCGAGCGCTTCTTCCCCGACGGCGCCCACGGGTGGGGCTTCCGGCGCGACCTCACGCACATCCTCATGAAGGTGGAGACGCACAACCACCCCACGGCCATCGCGCCGCATCCGGGCGCGGGCACGGGCGCGGGCGGCGAGATCCGCGACGAGGGCGCCACGGGCACCGGGGCGAAGCCCAAGGCGGGGCTCACCGGCTTCTCGGTCTCCAACCTCCGCCTGCCGGGCCAGCCCGAGCCATGGGAGGGGAGCTACGGCAAGCCCGGACGCATCGCCTCGGCGCTCGCGATCATGGTCGAGGGGCCCATTGGCGGCGCGGCCTACAACAACGAGTTCGGGCGCCCCAACCTCGCGGGGTATTTCCGCACCTTCGAGATGGAGGCGGGCGGCGAGGTTCGCGGCTACCACAAGCCCATCATGCTGGCCGGCGGCCTCGGCAACCTCTCCGCCGGGCACGTCCGCAAGCACCCGTTCCACGAGGACACCGTGTTCGTGCAGCTTGGCGGGCCCGGCTTCCTCATCGGCCTGGGCGGTGGCGCCGCCTCCTCGATGGCGAGCGGCACCAACACCGAGGCGCTCGACTTCGATTCCGTGCAGCGCGCCAACCCGGAGCTCGAGCGCCGCTGCCAGGAGGTCATCGACGCCTGCTGGCAGATGGGCGATCGCAACCCGATCCTCTCCATCCACGACGTGGGCGCGGGGGGGCTGTCCAACGCGCTGCCCGAGCTGGCGCACTCCGGCGGCGTCGGCGCCGACTTCGAGCTGCGCGAGGTGCCCATCGAGGAGCCGGGCATGTCGCCGATGCAGATCTGGTCCAACGAGTCGCAGGAGCGCTACGTGCTCGCGATCCCCGAGGCCCGCATCGACGAGTTCGGCGCCCTCTGCGAGCGCGAGCGCTGCCCCTACGCGGTGGTGGGCATGGCGCGCATGGACGGAAGCCTCGTGGTCGAGGACACGCTCTTCGCCGACCGCGCCGTGGACATGCCCCTCGACGTGCTGCTCGGCAAGCCCCCGCGCATGCACCGGGACGTGAAGCGGGTCGCGAGGAGGCTCGCGCCGTTCGACGCCTCGAAGGTGGACCTCCGGGAGGCCGCCTACCGCGTGCTGCGCCTGCCGACGGTCGCCGACAAGACCTTTCTCGTCACCATCGGCGACCGCTCCGTGGGCGGGATGTGCGCGCGCGACCAGATGGTGGGGCCGTGGCAGGTGCCGGTGGCCGACGTGGCCGTCACCACCATGGGCTATGCGACGAACCTCGGCGAGGCCATGGCCATCGGCGAGCGCACGCCGGTGGCGCTCATCGACGGCCCGGCGTCCGGCCGCATGGCGGTGGGCGAGGCCATCACCAACATCGCCGCGGCCAGCATCGCGGCCATCGGCGACGTCAAGCTCTCCGCCAACTGGATGTGCGCGGCCGGCCACCCCGGCGAGGACGCTGCCCTCTTCGATACCGTCAGGGCCGTGGGGATGGAGCTGTGCCCCGCGCTCGGCGTCTCGATCCCGGTGGGCAAGGACTCCATGTCGATGAAGACGGCGTGGAGCGACGCCGCCACGGGCGAGGCCAGGGCGGTGACGGCGCCGCTCTCGCTCATCGTGTCGGCCTTCGCGCCGGTCGTGGACGCGCGGGAGACCCTCACGCCGCAGCTTCGCACCGACCTGGGCGAGACGGAGCTCGTCCTCGTCGATCTCGGCGGCGGCAGGAACCGCCTGGGCGGTTCCGCGCTCGCGCAGGTGCACGGCCAGCTCGGCGATGCGGCGCCGGACGTGGACGACCCGGAGAAGCTCGCGGCATTCTTCGGCGCCATCCAGCTGCTCAACGCGCGCGGGCAGGTCGTCGCCTACCACGACCGCTCCGACGGCGGCCTCTTCGCTACCGTGTGCGAGATGGCCTTCGCCGGCCGCGCCGGCGTCACGCTCTACCTCGACAACCTCGCCATCGACCCGAAGCAGCTCGACGTGGACGGCCACGAGCGCCAGACGGACGTGCTCGCGGGCCGCCTCTCGGAGCGCATCCTCGCGGTGCTCTTCAACGAGGAGCTGGGGGCGGTGCTGCAGGTGCGCCGGTCCGACCGCGCGGCCGTGATGCTGGCGCTGCGCGACGCGGGGCTGTCGCGCGAATCGCACGTCATCGGGCACCCGAACGCCGAAGGGCAGGTGCGCGTCATCGTGAACGGCAAGCCCGTGCTCGCCGAGAAGCGCGTTGACCTGCACCGGGCCTGGTCGAGCGTCACGCACGCGATCCAGCGGCTGCGCGACAACCCGGCCTGCGCGGACCAGGAATACGACCGCCTCTTGGACGAAAGCGACCCGGGGCTCAACGCGAAGCTCGCCTTCGACCCGGCCGAGGACATCGCGGCGCCTTTCATCGCGAAGGGCGCGCGGCCCAGGATCGCGATCCTGCGCGAGCAGGGCGTGAACGGGCAGATGGAGATGGCGGCCGCGTTCGACCGCGCGGGCTTCGCGGCCTTCGACGTGCACATGAGCGACATCATCTCGGGCCGCGTGAAACTCTCCGACTTCAAGGGCTTCGCGGCCTGCGGCGGTTTCAGCTACGGCGACACCCTGGGCGCGGGCGAGGGGTGGGCCAAGTCCATCCTCTTCAACCCCCGCGCACGCGACGAGTTCGAGGGGTTCTTCAACCGCCCCGACTCCTTCGCCCTCGGCGCCTGCAACGGCTGCCAGATGGTGTCGAACCTCAAGTCGATCATCCCCGGCGCGCAGAACTGGCCGCACTTCGAGCGCAACCTCTCCGAGCAGTACGAGGCGCGCTTCACGCTCGTGGAGGTGCAGAAGTCGCCCTCGATCCTCCTCGCCGGTATGGAGGGAAGCCGCATCCCCATCGTCACGGCGCACGGCGAGGGCAAGGCCACCTTCAAGGATGCGAAGTCGCTGGAGGCCTGCCAGTACCTCGTGGCCGCGCGCTTCGTGGACAACCGCGGCAGGCCCACGGAAGCCTACCCCTACAACGCCAACGGCTCGCCGGGAGGCATCACCGCGGTCACCACGCCCGATGGCCGCTTCACGATCATGATGCCGCACCCGGAGCGCGTCTACCGCACCGTGCTCATGTCGTGGCACCCGGACGGCTGGGGCGAGGATTCGCCCTGGATGCGGATGTTCCGCAACGCGCGCGCCTGGCTCGGTTGATGTACGTCGTCATCTGGCGCTACCGCGTCGATCCCGCCCAGGAGGCGAAGTTCGTGAAGGCCTACGGGCCGAAGGGCGAGTGGGCGAAGTTCTTCTCCTCGGCGGAGGACTACCTCGGCACGGAGCTGCTGGCCGACGACGAGCGCCCGGGCGAGTACGTCACCATCGACCGCTGGAAGAGCGAGGAGGCCTTCAGCGCCTTCGTCGGCGAGCACGAGGCGGACTACGACCGCCTCGACCGGCGTTTCGAGGCCCTCACGCTGTCGGAGAGTCGCATCGGGGCGTACGGCGTCGCCGGGGCGAAGTGATGGCGGACGAGCTCGCCTTCGCGCGGATGGGCGCGCCCGACCGCGAGGCCGCCTTCGGGCTCTTCCTCGCGTTCCTGCAGGCCGATCCCCATTACCTCGACGTCGCGGCCACCTATGGCGATGGCGGGCCGCAGGCGCTTCGGCGAGCGATGGACCTCCTGGTCGAGCGGCCCGAGCTCGGCTTCGTGTGGATGGGACGGCGCGGCGGCGAGGTCGTCGCGTGCTGCGTCGCCTGCTTCGCCATCTCCACTTCCCGCGGCACGCTCGTGGCGAAGCTCGACGACGTCAACGTGCGTCCCGGGCTCGAGGGGCAGGGCATCGGCTCCGCGATGATGGATTCGCTCAAGGACGAGCTGCGGCGCGCGGGCGTGACCCGCATCGACACCGCCACCCATTTCGACAATCCGGGCGCGCGCCGCTTCTACGAGCGCCACGGATTCGCCACGCTGCGCGAGGAGCGGCTTTCCTGCCTGCTCTGATCGGTCCCGGGGTCAGCGGTGCGCGGGCCGCGCGAGCGCCAGTCCCGGCGTTCCGAGCCTGGCCTGCAGGATCGTTCCCGTGGCCGATTCGGTGAAGAAGGCGGTGCGCCTGTCGGACCCGCCGTACGCGAGGTTGGTGAGCGAGCTGCCCGCGACGCTCCGCAGAACCTCCACGGGCTGCGCGAGGGCGTCGAGGACCCACGCGACGCCGAGGCCGGGATTCGCCACGACGAGCTTCCCCTCCTCGTCGACGGCCAGCCCATCGGGACCGCTCGGCCCGCGGGACGTGAAGAACTGTCCCACCTTGGCCACGCCACCGTCCTCCATCAGGGGCACGCGCCAGACGCTGTTGCCGCGCGTGGCGGCCACGTAGAGGATCTTTTCGTCCCGCGAGAGCGCGACTCCGTTGGGACTCGGCACGTTCGCGAGCAGCAGGTCGAGCGTTCCGTCCGGTCGGAGGCGGTACACGCGGCCGGTGGGATCGTGCAGTCCCGTCTGCCCCTGGTCGGTGAAGTACAGCGCCCCGCTGGAATCGAAAATCAGGTCGTTGAGGCCCTTGAAGCGCTCGGAGTTGCGGCGCTCGAGGTGCTCGCGCACGGTGCCGCGCTTCACGTCGAGCAGCATGAGGCCGTTGCGGTAATCGGCGATGACGGCCTCCGAGTCGGAGACGAACTTCATGCCGTTGGGCTCGCCGCCGTACTGCGCGACGAGGGTCCATTCGCCGGCCGGATCGATGCGGAAGATGCGCCCGAAGGGGATGTCGGAGACGTAGAGGTTGCCGGCGGAGTCGAAGGCCGGAGCCTCCAGGAAGGAGTCGAGCGCCGCGCCCCCCCGGTTGGCCCGCGACCAGTCGGTGACCGCCGCCTGGCGGAACCGGTCCGGCAGGCGGGTGAAGACCTCGGTGTCGCGAACCGGCGGCGGCGCGAGCGTGAACATCGGCGGCTTCCCTTTCCTTACTGGCGTTCGACCTTGGCCTTCTCCGCCACGGGGCCCCACATCTTCGTGGTGTCGGCCACGATCTTCGCGAAGGTATCTGGTTTCGTTCCGCCGGGGAATCCGCCCTGCGAGTCCGCGAAGGCGACCATTTCCGGGCTCGCCACCGCCTTTGCCACCTCGGCCTGGATCTTCGCGATGACGTTCGGGGGCGTGCCCTTCGGCGCCCAGAAGCCGTTGAAGTTGAGGATGCCGTAGCTGGGGAGCCCCGCCTGGGCGAAGGTCGGGGAATCGGGCAGGGCCGCGAGCCGCTTGTCGCCGCTCACCGCCAGGATGCGGGCCCTGCCGCCCTTCGTCTGCGCCATGAGGGAGGCCGTGGAGGCGATGAAGAGGTCGATCTGGCCACCGATCAATGCGGTCATCGCCTCCCCCGCGCCCTTGTACGGGATGTGCGTGAAGTTCACGTTGGCCGTGAGCATGAGCGACTCGGTGGCGAAGTGGGGCGCCGTGCCGGGCCCGCCCGAGCCGTAGTTGAGCTTGCCGGGGTTGGCCCGTGCCGCGGCGAGCAGCTCGCCCAGCGTCTTGTAGGGGGAATCGGCGCGCACGGCGATGGCGTAGGGCACGAACACGGTGGTGGTCACCGGCACGAGGTCCTTCTCGAAGTCCCAGGGCAGGCTCTTGAACACGTGCGGCAGCAGCGAGTAGGTCATGTCGTTCGCCGCGAGCGTGTAGCCGTCCGGGGCGGATTTCGCGGCGAGCGCCATGCCGATCGTGCCGGTGGCGCCGGGCTTATTCTCGACGACGAAGGGCTGGCCGAGCTGGTCGGCGAGCTTCTGCGCGACCTTGCGCGAGATCACGTCCACCGCTCCGCCCGGCGGGTAGGGCACGATGATCTTCACCGGCTTGGAGGGCCACGCCTGCGCGGCGGCGTCGAGGGCGGTCGCGAGCAGGAGGGCGGCACCGAGGAAAGCGAGTCTCTTCATGTTGTCTCCGAGTGAGGGGTCCTGCCCCAGGGCACCGTGGAACGGGCCTTCAGGCGACCACCGGTCGTGGTTGGGAAAGCACTTCCAGCGCGTTGCGGGCCGCCGCGGTGCCCATGTTGACGTAGGCGTCCTCGCTCACCCCCCCGATGTGGGGGGAGAGGATCACGTTGGGGACGGCGCGAAACGCGTGCTCCCCCACGAGAGGTTCGGTGGCGAAGGCGTCCAACCCCGCGGCGCGCAGCTTCCCGCTCGCCAGGGCTTCCAGCAGTGCCGCCTCGTCGACGAGCCCGCCGCGCCCCGTGTTCACGACGATCACCCCGTCGCGCATCCTCGCGATCGAGTCGCGGTTGATGAGCCCGCGGTTCTCGTCGGTGAGGGGACAGTTGAGCGACACGATGCGGGAGCGCGCCAGGAGGTCGTCGAGCGCGACGAGCGTCACGCCCGCGGGCGCCTGCTTCGCGAATGGGTCGAACGCGAGGACCTCCATGCCGAAGGCGACGCCGAGCGCGGCCACCCGGCGCCCGATCTCCCCGATGCCCACGACCCCGAGCGTCTTGCCGCGCAGCTCCAGGCTCTTGTGGGTGGCCTTGTCCCAGAAGCCGGCGCGCATGCGGGCGTCCAGGCCCACCACGTTCTTGGCGCACGCGAGGATCAGTGCCCACGCGTGTTCCGCCACGGCGTCCGCGTTCGAGCCGATGGCGGCCTTCACGGCGACGCCCTGCGCCGCCGCCGCCTTGGAGTCGATGGTGTCGATGCCCGCCCCGTGCTTCGAGACGACGCGAAGCGCCTTCGAGGCCGCCATCACGCGGGCGGTGATCTTCCCGTAGCGCGCGATGATCGCGACGGGCTGGTGCTTCGCGCAGAGCGCGACGAGGCCGTCCTCTTCCGGCGTCTTGCCGGCGAACACCACTTCGTAGCCGGCAAGGAGCGCCATCGCCTGGGGAGCGAGGTCGGCGCCGGTGACGAGGATCGCGGGTTTCGCGCTCAAATCGTTTCCCCCTCCCTGATCACGCCGGCGGCCCGCAGCGACGCGTCGAGCCACCCCGGCTTGAGCGCGCGCCTGGCGAGGATGTCCTGCAGGCGCTTCGTCTCGTCCGCGACCTTCTTCGCGGCCAGGGGCAGGAGCGAGGCCGCCTTCTCGCGCTCGACGACGACCACGCCGTCGGCATCGCCCACGACCAGGTCGCCCGGGCGCACGGCGACGCCACCTACGGAGACGGGCCAGTTGACGCGGCCCGGGACTAACTTGGTCGGCCCGTTGGGATTGGCGGCGCGCGCGAAGACGGGGAAGCCCAGCTCGCGCAGCTCCTCGGTGTCGCGCACGGCGCCGTCGATCACCACGCCGCCCAGCCCGAGCACCTTGCAGCCGTTCATCATGAGGGCGCCCATCAGCGCGCAGCTCGTGTCGCCCTTGCCGTCGATGACGAGGACGTCGCCGGGCTTCGCCATCGCCATGGCCGCGTGGATCATGAGGTTGTCGCCCGGCCGCACCTCGACCGTGAAGGCCGGGCCGGCGAGCGTCATCGCCGGGGCCAGCGCCGAGACGCCGTCGATCGTCCCGCGGCGCCCGGCCACGTCGGCGAGGATGGCGGCCTGGTACCGGGCGGCCTCGGCCACGATGTCGGGGGGGACGCGCTCGATGTCGCGGCGAACGTCGGGAAGATTGGCATCGCTCATGGAAAGTCCTTTCGAATCGTGCGGGGAGGGATGGATGGGGCCGGTCAGCCGGCGTCGGCGTCGTCCGTAGCCCGCGCCCGCCCCCGCCTCACGGCGGGCATGACCATCGCGGCGAGCAACGCCGCCGAGATGGCGAGGAACGCGAGGCTGATGGGACGCGTCACGAAGACGGTGAAGCTGCCTTCGGACATGAGGAGCGCGCGCCGCAGGTTCTCCTCGAGCATCGGCCCCAGCACGTAGCCGAGGATGAGGGGCGCGGGCTGGCATTCGAGCTTCGCGAGCACGTAGCCGAACACGCCGATGACGGCGCAGAGGTAGACGTCGACGGCGCTGTTGTTGAGGCTGTAGTTGCCCACGGAGGCGAAGACGAGGATCGCCGGGAAGAGCCACCGGTAGGGCACCTGCGTGAGGCGCGCCCACACGCCCACGAGGGGCAGGTTCAGGACGAGCAGCAGCACGTTGCCCACGAACATGCTCGCGACCAGGCCCCAGAAGAGTTCCGGCTTCGTGGTCATCACCTGCGGCCCGGGCTGGATGCCCTGCATGGTGAGCGCGCCCAGGACGAGCGCCATCACCGCGGTGGCCGGGATGCCCAGGGTGAGCGTCGGGATGAAGTGGGTCTGCGCGGCGGCGTTGTTGGCGGCCTCGGGGGCGGCGACTCCCTCGATCGCGCCCTTTCCGAAGCGGTCGGGGTCCTTGGCGAGCTTCTTCTCCAGCATGTAGGCCGAGAAGGACGCGACCGAGGCGGTCACGCCCGGCAGCGCGCCGAAGAAGGAGCCCAGCGCCGTGCCCCGCAAGGTGGGCATCGTGGACGCCTTGATGTCCGCCCAGGTGGGCATGAGGTCCTTCACGTCCTTGGCGAACACCTCGACGGGCCCGGAGCGCGCCAGGTTGAGGACGATCTCGGACACCGCGAAGAGGCCCACCGCCACGACGGTGAAGCCCACGCCGTCGAGCAGCTCGGGGATGCCGAAGGAGAAGCGCGGCAGCCCCGAGGTGACGTCCGTGCCCACGAGCCCGAGCATGAGCCCGACGACCACCATCGCGAGCGACTTCACCAGGTCGCCGTGGGCGAGCACCGCGGAGAAGACGAGGCCCATCAGCATGAGGGAGAAGTACTCGGCGGCCCCGAACTCGAGGGCCAGGTGGCCCACCATCGGGCCGAAGAAGGCCACCACCAGCGTCGAGAGGATGCCCGCCGTGAAGGACGAGATCGCCGCCGTCGCGAGCGCGGGGCCCGCTCGCCCCTGCCGGGCCATCTGGTAGCCGTCGATCGCCGTCACCGCCGAGGACACCTCCCCCGGCATGTTGACGAGAATGGCCGTGGTCGAGCCGCCGTACTGCGCGCCGTAGAAGATGCCGGCGAGCATGATGAGGGAGCTCACCGGGTCGAGGCCGAAGGTGATCGGCAGCAGCATCGCGATCGTCACCAGCGGACCCACGCCCGGCAGGACGCCGATGAGCGTGCCCAGCAGCACGCCGAGGAAGCAGTAGGCGAGGTTCTTGAGCGTGAGCGCGACGCCGAAGCCGAGCGCGAGGTTGGCGAGGACGTCCATGGGCCTAGGGTCCGAACTCGAAGGCGAAGAGCGGGTAGGGCAGGCCCAGGCCCCAGATGAAAATGGCGACCGAAAGCAGGCACATCACCCCGGCGAGAACGGCCACCTCGCCCCAGCGGAACTCGCGCCCGGCGAACGCGCTCGCCGCCACCAGGACGACGAGCGACGGAACCAGGCCCACGCGCTCCATGAGCCAGCCGAAGGCCACGATCGAGACCGTGAGCATGGCGAGTGGGAACCAGCCCCACCCGCCCTCCACGCGCTCGCCCGAGCGCAGCCCGCGGGCGATCGTCACGAGGCCGAAGCCCACGAGGATCGCGCCCAGCACGCGCGGGAAGAAGCCCGGCCCCATCTGCTGGAGGGTCCCGAAGGGATAGGCGAGGGCGATGCCGAACCCGCCCGCGCCGATGGCGACGAACAGGGCCCCCGCGAGGAAGTCGCGGTTGTCGAGCAGGCGGGTCTTCATGGATCGCTCCGCGGCCGGAAGGGGGCCGGGCTACTGCCCCTTGATGCCCGCTTCCTTGATCACGCCGGCCCACTTGTCGTGCTCGCTCTTGATGAGCGCCGAAAACGCCGCCGGCCCCGTCGTGAGCTCGCCGCCCAGGCGCTCCTTCACGTCCGGCATCTGCAGGACCTTGGTGATCTCCCTGGTGAGGCGCGCGACGATGGGCTCGGGAGTGCCGGCCGGCACGAGGATGCCGAACCAGGTGATGGCCTCGAAGCCGGGGTAGCCGGACTCGGCCACGGTGGGCACGTCGGGCCACTGCGGGACGCGCTTTGCGGACATGACCGCGACCGCGCGCAGCTGCCCCGACTTCACCGGCGACATCGCCGACTCGAGCGAGGCGATGAAGAACGAGGCGCGGCCGCTGATCACGTCCGGCAACGCCTGCCCGGTGCCCTTGTAGGGAACGTGCGTGTACTTGATGCCGGCGACCTTCTGGAAGTATTCGCCGGCCAGGTGCGCCACGGTCGCGTTGCCCGGCGACGCGAAGAGCAGCTTCCCCGGGCTCGCCTTGGCGGCGTTGACGAGGTCCGCCACGGACTTGATCGGGGAGTTGGCCCCCACGGTGATGACGACCGGCGCCGCGTCGACGAGCGTCACGGGCGTGAAGTTCTTCACCGGATCGTAGGGCAGGCCGGACATGAGCGACGGCGCGATCGAGAGGTTGCTCGTCTGGCCCATGACGATCGTGTAGCCGTCGGGCTTCGACTTCGCCGCGGCATCCAGGCCGACGGTGCCGCCGGCGCCGGCCTTGTTCTCCACGACGACCTTCCAGCCGAGGGTCGACGAGAGCTTGTCGCCCACGATGCGGCTCACGACGTCGGTGCCGCCGCCGGGCGGGAACGGCACGATGAGCCGGACGGGCTTGTCCGGATAGCCCGACTGGGCCTGGGCGAGGCCCCACGGGGCGATGGCGAGTACGGACGCGGCCGCAGCGGCGGCGACGAGGGATCGACGTTTCATGGCGTTCCTCCTGGCGGTTGGGCGGGCGCCCGGGTTGGGTCCCGGGTCGACTGGTTCCTCGCCATCATCGGTGAGACAATCCATCGCGTCCATTTGGTTTTTCCTTGGAATCCATAAACATGGCTAATGAATTGGACCTGCGCGACCTGCGTTATTTCGAGGCCATCGCGGAGACGGGAGGGCTGGGGCGGGCGGCGGCGGTGCTGCACCGTTCGCAGCCCGCGCTGACGGGCTGCATCCGGCGGCTCGAGGAGGCCTTGGGCGCGAAGCTCTTCGAGAAGGCGGGGCGCGGCATCCGCCTGACGGCGGCGGGGCAGGCCCTGGCGCGCCGGGCGCGGTCGCTGCGCCTGTCGGCCGACGATGCCGTTCGCGAGATCGCGGAGATCGGCGCCGGGGTCGCGGGGCAGGTGCGCATCGGCGTGCTGCCCACGCTCGCGCGCTTCCTGATGCCGCCGCTGTGCCGTGTCTTCCTCCGGGACGCGCCGGGCGTGCAGATCCGCACGGTCATCGCCCAGAACGACGTCCTGGGCGAGCGGCTGGACGCGGGGGAGGTGGACCTGATCCTCACCACGGGGACCCAGGCCTCGGAGGAACTGGTGTCCGAGCCGGTGCTCGAGGACGACGCCGTCGTGATCGCGAGCCGGAGCCATCCGATCCTCGCCCGGCGAAGGGTCGGGCTCATGGACCTGCTCGCCTATCGCTGGGTCCTCGCGCCGCCGACCGTCGGCACGCGCCAGTGGCTGGACCGGGTGTTCCGGCAGCGCGGATTGCCGGAGCCCGACGTCCAGATCGAGACCAACCTGATCCTGATGATGCCCTCGCTCATCCACCAGACGAACCTGCTCACGTTCACGTCGCGCCTGCACGTCGGCAGGAACGACGCGGGCAGCACGCTGCGGGAAGTTCGCCTCAAGGAGACCACGATGCGCCGCAGGTTCGACCTCGTCCATCGGCGCGACGCCTACCTTTCGCCGGCGGCGACGAGGCTGGTCGACCTGCTCAGGAAGAAGGGCAGCTCGCTGGTCGCGTAGTCCCGAGGCTAGCGGGAGTGGAGAAGGGAAGCGACGACGAGGCCGATCACCACGGCCACCCACTGCCACACGGGCATGAAGAGAAGGATCAACGCGCCCTGGGCGTCGAGGTGGATGAAGAAGGCGTCGACGTAGGCGGCGGCCGCCGCGGCGGCCACGAGGATCGTCGTCACGAGCAGCGTGACCAGGCCGCGCCTCGATGCGCGCATCCCCCCCGCCGCGAAGGCGAGCACGGCGTAGGGCGAGACGCACCACGCCATCAGGCCGGCGACGAAGGCGAGCCCGCTCCAGGAGAAGGTCATGGCCCAGGCCATGAGCGCGAGCGTGGCCACGGCGCTGGCGGCCGCGACGGCGCGCACCGCCAGGACCAGCCGGTCGTTCACGGGCGCTGCACCCGGCGCAGCCATTCCTCGGGAATGCGGTAGTCGGGATAGGCGCGGCGGAACTCGGCGAGCTGCTTGTCGGCCTCGTCGTGCAGGCCCTTGGCGCGCAGGTCGGCGATGCGCTCCAGCCGGCGTTGGGGTGTCTCGAGCGCATCGGCCATCGCCTTTTCCTGCAGCGTCTGCTCGCGCGCGAGCTCCGACTTGGCGCGCTTGGCCGCCTGCGGCGGGGCGCGCAACGCCTCGCTGGAAACGGTGGCTCCCGCGGCGGCGGGAGGCGGCGCGCTCGCGGGCGCCGGTGGCGGAACGGAGGCGGGTGGCGACGCAGGAGCGTCAGCGCGTGCGGGCGGCGCCTGAAACGGCGCAGCTCTCGATTCCGCCGGTGCCGGAGCGGCAGCGGGCTCGGCGCGAAGCGTATCGGGCGCGACGCGCTTGGCTTCCGGCGGCGGCGCCGCAGGCATCCGCGGTGCCGGCGCCTCCTCGTTCGCGGCCGGCTTCGGTGGCTTGGCGGGCGCGGGAGCCGGAGCGGCGGGAGCCTGCGCCGGAGCGGGAGCCGCGACCGCGTGATCCCCCTTCTCCGGGGCCGGCTGCGGCACGGGATACTCCGCGCTGCCCGAGGAGACCGGCGTGCCATCCACGACCACGGGCTTCTCGCGCTCGACGTGCAGCGAGATGCCGATGGCGAGCGCCAGGACCGCGGCGATCGAAACCGGGACCTGCCAGCGGCGGGCGCCGCCCGGCCGCGAGCCCACGGCACGTCTCGCCGCGGCCTGGATGGCGGCGTCGAGCGCTGGGGGCGGCCCCTCGTCGGGCAGGCCGCGATAGGCGGCGCCGACGCGGTCGTCGCGCGGGTCAGCCATCAAGGGCCTCCCGAAGCCTCGCCGTGGCGTAGCGCACGCGGCTCTTCACCGCCTCGGGGTCCGATCCCGTGGCCTCGGCGATCTCGGCGATCGACATGTCCGCTTCCTCCTTCATCACGAACGCCTCGCGCTGCGCCGGCGGGAGCTTTTCGAACGCGGCGGCGAACCGCGCCATGGCCTCGCGGCTCGAGACCTGCGCGAAGGGCTCGTTGGCGGGGTCGTCGGGCGGGTCGAGCGCGGGGCGCCCGTCGTCGCCGTCGTCGATGGGGACGAGCGAGAGCCCCTTCCTGCGCCACAGGTCCACGAGTCGATTGTGGGCGATGGCGTAGATCCACGTCGTGAACTTCGCCCGGGGCTCGTAGCGCCCGCGCGCCTCGATCGCCTTCATCCAGACGTCCTGGAAGACCTCCTCCGCGTCGGCGCGCGAGGCAAGCGAGCGCGCGACGAAGCGGAACACCGTCGCCTTGTGGCGGGCGTAGAGTCGGTCGAAGGCGCCGGCATCCCCCTGCGCGAACGCGACCATGAGCTGCTCGTCGGTCTCGGGCACGCGGGGAGTTTACCCTCCGCGCGCCGGCGACGCGGCGGCCCGCCTCACGCGCCCGGCGGGCGGTGCCAGAAGCGGAGCTGCGAAACGGGGTCGGGCACGAAGCCCGGGAAGGGGTTCGGGTCGCGCGGCCGCGGCGCCGCGGGGATCACGCCCTGGGCCACGAGGTTCCTCGCGCTGTCGTAGTAGATGGCGATCGTCTCGATGGGATAGGGCGTGGCGCGCTCGAACTCCGTCCAGCGCGCGGGGTTCCTCTCCTGCCGGCCGTGCCCGGTGCCCAGGGGCGAATCCGCCTGCGCGCGCTTCGCGGCGGATTCGCGGGAGTCGTTCCTGTCGGCCAGCGTGCCGGCGGCGGGCGCCGCGGGGGCCGGCGCGCTTCCGGACGATTCCTGCTTGGCGAAAGGCATGGGCCGATAGGGCTCCACGGCGACGGGCTCGGCGGGCTTGCGCCGGAAGAGGGCCACGCCGATCACGCCCACGTCGTCGGGCCGGCCCGTGCGCGCGGCGTAGGAGTCGGGCAGCGTCGTGAAGTAGAAGGCGGCCGTGCGCCGCATGTCCTTCCTCCAGCCGGCGATGTCCATCGACGCGTAGGAGCCCAGCACGTAGCCGCTCTGCGCGGCCTGCGCCGTCTGGCCCGTGATCACGTTCACGCCGTCGACGCTCACCACGGCGAGCAGGTCCTCGCCCGCGACGTTGCGGACGCGGACCTGGTACTCGTTGCCGGGCTGGCCGGCGATGTAGGCGCGGCCTTCCTTCCAGTGGACGGGCAGCTCGGCGTTCGTGGCGCGGTCGATGACGGTGACGCGGGCGAGGCCGCCCACCCCATTGGCGCAGGCGGGAAGCGCGAGCGCGGCGAGGAGGGCGGCGGCGAGGGGGGCGAAGCGCTTCATGGCGGCTCCTTTCGTGGCTGCCCCGGCCGGAATGGCGGGGTCAGCACATGAAACGGCGCCGCCGCGGGAAAGGGTCAGCGGGTGATGACGACCAGCACGCTGCAGGGCGCGTGCTCGATGAGGGTCTTGGACACCGAGCCGCGCCACCAGCGGGCCGCCCAGCCCTCGAGGTGACGGTGGCCGACCACGATGAGGTCGGCCCCGACGCGCTTCGCGCACTTGGCGATCTCGTCCACGGCATCGCCGACCAGCACCTCGCCGCTCGCCTGGTGGCCTCCCTCGGCCAGCCGCCGCAGGCCCTCGTCGAGAACGGCCTGGTACTGCTGCCGGTCGCGCTCCTCGGCCCCCGCGTCGTAGATGCCGCCCTCCGCCCCGATGAAGGCGGCGGGCGAGGGCATCACGGCTACGAGGAACACCTCGGACTTGCTCCAGTGCGCGATCTCCTGGCTGTCGAGCAGGGCCTTCTGCCCCGGCTCGGAGCCGTCGTAGGCAAGCAGGATGCGCTTGTACATGGTGCCTCCGTCCTTTCGGTGCGCGGACCCCAATGGTCGCCATGATCCGCCCCCGGCGCAAGTTCCCGCCTTGCCCGTGCCGGCGCCGGGCGCCCGGATCGCGCCACGCCCGTGCCTTGCTAACCGCCCTTCTTGTAGGTGCCGACCAGGGCGGCCTCGGCCAGCACGTGGCCCTTCATCGCCTTCTCGAGCGCGGCCTTCTTCGGCCGCCCCAGGTCGCCCAGCACCGTGTCGAGCGCGTAGAGCTTGTGGAAGTAGCGGTGCCGCCCGATGGGAGGGCAGGGGCCGCCGTAGCCCGTGCGGCCCCAGTCGTTCACGCCTTCCCGGGTGCCGGCCGGCAGCTTCGCGGAGCCGACGTCCTCGTAGAGCCCGCCCGCGGAGGCGGGAATGTCGTAGAGCACCCAGTGCACCCACGTCATGCGCGGCGCGGCGGGGTCCGGCGCATCGGGGTCGTCGACGACGAGCGCGAAGCTCTTCGTGCCGGCGGGGGCGCCGCTCCACGCGAGCGGCGGCGAGATGTTCTCGCCTTCGCAGGTGTAGCGCGCCGGGATGGGGCCGTCCGCGGCGAACGCGGCCGAGGCGATCTTGAAGCTCATGGGGATCCTCCTTCCGTGGATGGGCCGGACCAGGCCGATTGCACTTCGGCGACGAGGGCCGCCGAACGCCCTTCGTAGCGCGGCGAGAAATGGAATGGCACCACGGCGCGCGCACGGAGCCTTCGCGCGATGGCGCCCGCCTGCCTCGCCGTCAGGTGGTTCTTGCGCTCGGCGTGGTCGCCGTCCTCCTCCAGGAAGACGCTCTCGATGAAGAGGACGTCCACGTCCGTGAGGAGCTCGACCAGCGCGCGGACGTTCGCCTCCGTGTGGCGAAGGTCCGTCACGTAGCCGAAGCGCTGCCCCGCCACCACTTCCAGGACAGCAGGGCGCAGATCGCCCACGCGGCGCGCGAGATCGTGCTCGCCCGACCGGTCGTGCCAGCGCACGCGGATGGGCGTGTCGTCCGGCGCGCCGGCGAGCACGGCCTGGCGCAGGTTTCGCAGCCACGGCCCCGTCGCGAGGCCCATGGACTCGAGCCGGTCCCGCGCCACCTTCATCCGCGCCTTCTCCTCGAAGGCGAAGGCGAGGCACGGCAGCTCGTGGTCCACGAAGCGCCCGCGCACGCGGATGGTCGCGTCCTCGTGCAGCACGTCGCCGGCGCGCTCCCAGGCGCCGCCGTCCTCGCGCGCGAAGCTCGACTTGCTCGAGAAGAACGCGCGCAGCCCGCTCCCGTCCGGCCGGGCCTCGAGGACCTCGATCACGAGCTCCGGCTCGTAGCGGTGCACCACGTTCCAGTCGTAGGCGGCGAGCTTGTGGCCGACCCTCGCGGCGAACCCGGGCCCGCCGACGACCACGAGGCGCTCCTTGCGCCCCAGCACGACGCGCAGCAGGTGGTCGAAGCCGGCGAAGTGGTCCATGTGCGCGTGGCTCACGAACGCGTGCGTGAGGCGGATCAACTTGCGCGGCGGCAGCGCCGAGACGTCGCCCAGGTCGAAGAGGACCGCGCGCCGCTCGTCCACGAAATCCACGTAGAGCGCGGGATCGCCGAACGCGTCGTTCACCAGCCGGGGTTCGAAGAGATTGCGCATGGCGGGCGCCTGCGCGGCGACGTCATCCCAGCTCGACGTCGACCATCATCTCGTTGGCGAGCGCCTCCAGCCCGCGGCGCAGCTCCGCGTCGGGAAGGCTCGCGGGCACGGCGAGCACCGCCTTCACCTTGAAGAGGCTCTCGCCGGACATCGCCGCGCTTCCCACCTGGGTCTCCAGCTCCTCGATGCTCACGCCCCGCTGGGCAAGGGCGCCGGAGAGGTCGCGGACGATGCCGGGCCGGTCGTGCCCCACGAGCTCCAGGCGGACGCGGCGCACGGTACCCGCGGAGGCGGCCGCGTCGCTTCGCGCGATGACCACGTGCAAGCGCGGGGACTCCAGGGCGCCCAGCTCGCGAGCCAGCTCGTCGGCGCGATTCGCGGGCACCTCCAGGTGCACCATGCCGGCGAACTGCCCGACGAGGTTGGCCATGCGGCTCGCGGCCCAGCTCGCGCCGCAGCGCTGCGCGACGTCCGAGAGCTCGTTGACGATCCCGGGGCGGTCGGGGCCGATGACGGTCACCACTAGCGAGGTGCTCATGGCGTTTCCTGTGGCGGTGGGGTGGCCCTTCGATGATAGCGCGTTGGCGTCGCGGCGATCGGGCGCCGCTTTTGTGCGGGACGCGATTCGGCGCTACAGTCCTGCGCTGTTGCCGGGTGCCTGTCCCGGCCGGGAAGGGCGAATGGGCAGCGATTCCGGAGCCGGGCGTGACCCCTTGAACGACCGCGAGGCGTTCGTGGCCGCGATGAAGCGGCGCATCGAGGACGGCCGGTCGCGCGGACTGTCGCCCGAGGAGATGGAAGCGGATGCCCGCGAATTCGCGCGCGGGGAAATGCGCCGGCGGGCGCCGGAGGTCGTGGCCGCCGCCCGGACCTGGTGGGTCGGCTTGCGACGCTTCCTGGTCATCGGCGCGCTGGCCGTCGCGCTGTCGGTGGGCCTGGCGCTCTTCGCCGAGCACCGCTACGCGGCGCCCCTGTGCGAGCGCCACGCCGCCGAGCACGGCCTGCAGTACCGCGGGCTGGACTACCCCTACCTCGGCCGAAGCAGCGGCACGTCCTCCGGCTCCGGCCGCTGCATCCTCGCCGACGCGGCCGGCCGCGGGACGACCGTTTCCCTGCGCAAGGTCGAGCCCAACTTCGCCGTCGATTTCGCGATGAGCACGGCGCTGGAGATCGAGTTCACCATCCCCGCGTTCTTCGCGCTGCTGGCCCTCGCGGCCGCCTCGGTCCTGCGGCGACGCCCATGAAAAAGGGCGCCCCCGCAGACTGTGTGAGAAGTCTGCCGGCCGGCCCGAAGTCAGACACCCCG
>JBBIJT010000029.1:0-30384 GCA_037445795.1 Betaproteobacteria bacterium
CGCCTCGGGGTGTCTGACTTCGGGCCGGCCGGCAGACTTCTCACACAGTCTGCGATGCCGGCCCTTCCAGGCTGCGCGGGAACCGGCCTCGGCCGGCTCCCGTGCGGCGATTACTTGAGGTGCTTCGAAACGAGCTTCGTCATCTCGAACATCGAGACGGTCTTCTTGCCGCCGAACACTTCGCGCAGCTTGTCGTCCGCGTTGATGTTGCGCTTGTTGACCTTGTCCTGCAGGCCGTTCTTCTTGATGTAGGCCCACAGCTTGCTGGTGACTTCGGTGCGCGGCTGTGCGGCGGCGCCGATCACGGCGGCGAGCGCGGGGCTCGGCGTGAGGGGCTTCATGAAAGCGGCGTTGGGCTTGCGCTTGGCGCCCGACTTCTTCGGAGCGGCCTTCTTCGCCGCCGGCTTCTTCGCGGCGGGCTTCTTGGCCGCCTTCTTCGCGGCGGGCTTCTTCGCCGCCGGCTTCTTCGCCGCGGGTTTCTTGGCTTTCTTCGCTGCCATTCGGAAATCCTCCAATCTGATGGTGACGTTTGGTTCAGCAGATCTCGCTCGCGAGAGCGTGACAGGCGAGAGAATGCACACGCCAAAAACGGTTTGTCAATGGATTTTCACTCTGAAAACGCGCTTTTCTCGCTCTGCGTCGCCGTCGTGCAACAGCGAGCGAGGGCGCGGTCGTTCACTCGAGTTCCGCCTTGGCGGCCTCCACGTCGAGCCTCTCCATCGCATCCTTCGGCTCGAGGGCGGCCGCCTTGGCGTAGAGGGCGGCGGCATCGGCGAGCGCCTTCTTGCCGTGCATCATCACGAGGCCGTTGGCGAACTCGACGTGGGCGATCGGCGAATCGGGCGCCAGCTTGATCGCCTTGCGGAAGTGCTCCTCGCCTGCCGCCTTGCCGGCCCCGTAGGTGAGCCCCCCGACCAGCGCCCCCACCTTGTCGATGATCTCCGCGTGGTATGTCCCCATCGCGGTGTGGGCCTCGGCGTGCCTTGGGGCGAGCTTGAGGGTGGCCTCCAGCGCCGCGCGGACCCGCCCGCCCAGCCCCTGGGCCAGCGCCTTCGCCACGGAGATGCCCTGGCTGTAGCGCCCGGCCGCGTAGGCGAACTGGTAGTGCGCGTTGGCGTACTTCCCGTCGGCGACGATCTGCGCCTCGGCCTGGGCCATCGATTCCTCGAGGAGCGCGAGGCGCGCGGCCTCCTTCTTCTCGAGGCTGTTGGCGTAGATCGACCTCGCCTTGTTGGCCACCGTGATGCCGGCCCCGCCCGCCTCCAGCCCCAGCGCGACGGCCTCCCCGAAGGCGCCGCGGTGGTACGCCCGCCATGCTTCCTGGACGCGCGGGTCCTTCGGGAAGGGCTCGCAATCGCCCCGGTGCAGCCGGTCCCAGTTCTTCTTCAGCGCCTCGCCCGCGTAGGTGTAGGCGTTGTCGGGGTACGGAAAGGGATGCCATTTCGCCTTCGCCATCGCTGCGGTCTCCTCGCTATTCGACGTACTCGCGCCCGAGGCGCTCGAAGTGCAGGCGCGCCTCCCCCTTCAGGTAAGGCGCCACCAGGGACATGACCTGGAAGGCGCCGCTGCCCGAATCGCGCGGGTCCGCCTTGCCCGGGCCGGCCCGGATGGCGCGGAAGTTGAGCCAGTAGGAGGACACGACGAGCACGTTGAGGGCGAGCGCGCGGATCTCGGCGCGGCTCGCCCGCATGAGCCCGGCCGCGACGAGCCCGCGGCACAGCGCCTCCACGGCCGCGAGCTTGTTGCCCACGATCCGGTCGAAGTGGTCCCGCAGGCGGCGGTTGCGCCCGACGATGTCGTCGAGGTTGCGGTAGAGGAAGCGGTAGTCCCAGATCGCCTCGAACATGAGGTGCAGGTAGAGCCACAGGTCCTCGATCGCCGCCGCGCCGGCGGAGGCCGGGGGGTCGATCGAGATCCTCTGCTCGAAGCGCTCGAAGAGGCGCTCGACGATCTGGTCCTTGTTGCGGAAGTGGTAGTAGAGGTTGCCGGGGCTGATGTCCAGCTCGTCGGCGATCATCCCGGTGGTGACGTGGGCCTCGCCCCGCCCGTTGAAGAGCTCGAGGCTCACGGCGAGGATGCGCTCCCGCGTGCGCTGGGTGCGCACGGCGTTGCCGTCGAGGGCGGGCCGGCCGGCGGGAGCTTTCGCCATGGCCGGAGAGGTTATCACGCCGCGGTGCGCTGCCTCGCGGCGAGCCACCGCCGCAGTTCCACCAGCGTGTCGCGAAGGTCGCCGGCCGCCTCGGGCAGCTGCCAGGGCGCGAGCGCGCCCGGCGGGTAGCGCGGGCGCCGCCCGATGCGGCGGTCGCGGTCCTTGAGGAGGTCGACCTTCAGGGCGAGCCCGTGGCAGGCAAGGATGGGCTCGAGCTCGAGGCGGCGCCTCAGGAGGTCGCGGCGGGTGCGCTGGTAGGCGTGCTCGCACAGGCGCGTGCGCGTCGAGTAGCTGAAGATGTTCGTGAAGAAGATCTCGCTGTCGTCCGAGTCCGGCTCGAACAGCACGACGTCGGCGCCGCGGTACTGGCGGCGATACTTGGAGAGGCCGACCGCCATCCGCGAGTGGATGAGGGCGCGGAAGGTCTGCGACAGCACCACGGGAAGCCCGCCGTCCACGAGCCTGCGGTGGCGGCCCCGCCCCTTCTCGGCGGCGAGGCTCGCGTCGTAGGGAACGAGGGGGTTCACGCAGAAAACGAGCTTCGCCCCGTCGTCCAGGGCCTCGGAGGCGTGCAGCGTCTTCTTGAGCGCCCCGTCGACGAAGAATCGCCCGTCGATCTCGACCGGCGGGAAGAGCCCCGGCAGCGCCGCGCTGGCCTGTACCGCCTGGGAGATCGGGACGTGGTCGTGGCCCGGGCGGCCGAAGCTCACGCTCTCGCCGGTGTCGAGGTCCGTGGCGACGAGGTACAGGCGATGGGCGAGGTCGCGGAAGTCGTTGCTGCGCCCCCGCTGGGTAAAGACCGCATGCAGGTACTGGTTGATCGTGTGGTTGTCGAACACGCCGGTCGGGATGGCGCGCCCCAGGGCGGCGAAGGACTCGAGCGCGCCACGGGAGAAGGGCTGGCGGACGTACTGGAGGATCGAGCGCGCGAGAAGCGGCGGCACCGAGCGGGCGCGCTCCAGGTATTCCCGGAGGGCCGGCTTCATGAAGACCTCCGGGGTGAGCGCCCCTTCCGACTCCTCGCCGTCGATGAAGATGCCGTAGATCTCGGAGACGGGGATGCCGTTCGCGAGCGCGGCAGCCAGGAAGCTCCCCGCGCTCACGCCCACGTAGACGTCCAGTCCCGCGAGGTCCAGGCCCTCGACCGATTCCTCGAGGGCCATCAACGCGCCGATCTCGTAGATCGCCCCGAAGGGCCCGCCCCCCGCGAGGGCCAGGCCCATGCGGGAGCGGGAATTCGCGCGAACGGCCCCCCTGCGGCCCCCTTTTGCCTTGCCTGGGGACCCGGCCGGGGACCGGCCGCGCGACATGCCCTACCGCGCCGCGCGGGCGCGCGCGCGATTGAGCTGGTCGACGCTCGCCTGCAGTTGCGACACCTGCCGCGACAGCGCCCGCACGTCGCGGGCCGTCGGCACGCCGAGCTTCGAGATCGCCTTGGACACGCGCTGCTCGAAGATCTTCTCGAGGTGGGAGACGGCCTCGGCCGTCCTGGCACGCGCTTCCTCGGCGCGGGCACAGGCCGCGTCGCGGGCCTTCCCGGCACGCGCGAGCGCCACGCGGCGGCTGCGCGCCTCGAGCGCAGCGCCCTGCTTCACGAGCGCGTCGAACGCGCCCACGGCGGACTGGCGAACGCCCGAAGCCGCCTGGCGGACGCCGGTGGCCGCTTGCACGCCGGCGTCGAGCGCCTTGCGCGCGGAGGTGCGAATCGTACGGACCGCCTTCGCGGGGGTGACCGCAGGCGCACGGGTCTTGCGGGTACGTGAGGTGGTAGCCATTGTTCGTCCTTTCATCGTCGGTTGCGAACCGCCGCCCACTTCCGGTTTGGCGGCCTTCCGGGGCGAAAATGCCCTCGGCATGTGAACCAGACTAGGCGAAAGGATTAGAGGGGTCACACTAAAACCCCGGGGCCCGCCGGCCGGCCGGCCCGCGAGGGGCGCGAGTGTATCATTCGCCCCGGACCCAAGCGACCGAGGAGAGGGAAGAATGTCCTATTTCGTCACCGGCGGCACCGGCTTCATCGGCCGATTCCTCATCGACAGGCTGCTCGCCCGCGAGGGGACGATCCACGTGCTCGTGCGCAAGGACTCGGTGCGAAAGCTCGACGCGCTCCGCCCGCGGTGGGGCGCCGACGGGAAGCGGGTGGTCGCGGTGGTCGGCGACCTGGCCAAGCCGCGGCTGGGCGTGGCCGCCGCGGACCTCGCGAAGCTCAAGGGCAAGGTGAAGCACGTCTTCCACCTCGCCGCGATCTACGACCTCTCCGCCGACGCCGAGAGCCAGGAGAAGGCCAACATCGAGGGCACGCGAAACGCCGTGCAGTTCGCCGAGGCCATCCAGGCGGGCTGCTTCCACCACACCAGCTCGATCGCCGCCGCCGGCCTCTACGACGGCGTGTTCCGCGAGGACATGTTCGACGAGGCCGAGGAACTCGACCACCCCTACTTCCGCACCAAGCACGACTCCGAGGGCATCGTGCGCTCGGAGTGCAAGCGGCCCTGGCGCATCTACCGCCCGGCGATCGTCGTCGGCCACTCGACGACCGGCGAGATCGACAAGATCGACGGGCCGTACTACTTCTTCAAGCTCATCCAGAAGATGCGCAAGGCCCTGCCGCAGTGGATGCCCACGGTGGGCATCGAGGGCGGGCGGATCAACATCGTCCCGGTGGACTTCGTGGCGGACGCGATGGACCACATCGCCCACCAGAAGGGACTCGACGGCGGCTGCTTCCACCTGACGGACCCGGAGCCGCGCCGCATCGGCGAGATCCTGAACCTGTTCGCCAAGGCCGCCCACGCGCCGCAGATGACGATGCGGCTGAACGCCAAGATGCTCGGCTTCATCCCCGACTTCGTCATCGACTCGGCCATGTCCCTCGCTCCCGTGCGCCGGATCCAGAAGCAGGTCCTGGCGGACCTGGGGATCCCGAAGGACATGTTCAAGTTCGTCAACTATCCCACCCGCTTCGACAACCGCGAGTGCGCCAGGGCGCTCAAGGGGTCGGGGATCGCGGTCCCGCCGCTCGAGGACTACGCCTGGCGGCTCTGGGACTACTGGGAGCGCCATCTCGATCCCGACCTCTTCATCGACCGGTCGCTCGCCGGCAAGGTGAAGGGCAAGGTCATCGTCGTGACGGGCGGCACCTCGGGAATCGGCGAGGCGACGGCCTACAAGATGGCCGAGGCCGGCGCGCAGGTGGTCCTCGTGGCGCGCGACCCGGAGAAGGCGCAGCCGGTGATGGCGCGCATCAAGTCGATGGGGGGCAAGGCGAAGTTCTATTCCTGCGACCTCGCCGAGATCGCCGATTGCGACCGGCTCGTGGCCGCGGTGCTCAAGGACTTCGGCCGCTGCGACTACCTGGTGAACAACGCCGGCCGGTCGATACGTCGCGGCATCGCCTCGTCGTTCGACCGCTTCCACGACTTCGAGCGCACGATGCAGCTCAACTACTTCGGGAGCCTGCGTCTCATCATGGGGTTCCTGCCGGCCATGATGAAGCACCGGCACGGCCACATCATCAACATCTCCTCCATCGGCGTGCTGACTCAGGCGCCTCGCTTCTCCGCCTACGTCGCCTCGAAGGCGGCGCTGGACGCCTTCACGGGCTGCGCGGCGAGCGAGTTCTCCGACAACAACATCGCCTTCACGACGATCAACATGCCGCTCGTGAAGACTCCCATGATCGCGCCCACCAAGCTGTACAACAGCGTGCCGACGCTCACGCCCGAGCAGGCGGCCGACCTCGTGGTGGAGGCGATCGTCTACAAGCCCGTGCGCATCGCCACGCGCCTGGGCGTCTTCGGCGCCCTGCTGCACGCCGTCGCCCCGAAGGCCACGCAGATCATCCTCAACACCGCCTTCCGCATGTTCCCCGACTCCACCGCGGCACAGGGCCGGAAGGAGGGCGCGCCACGGGAGGTCGAGCTCACGCCCGAACAGGTCGCCTTCGCCCAGATTACCCAGGGCATCCACTGGTAGGAGGGACCGTGCGCCCCAAGGCGGGAGACCCGGCCCCCGATTTCGAGGGCGTCACGACCGACGGCAGCCGCGCGCGGCTCGCGGACTATCGCGGGCGCACCCTCGTCCTGTATTTCTACCCGATGGACGACACGCCCGGCTGCACGAAGCAGGCCTGTTCCCTTCGCGACCATAACGCCGAGATCGCGGCGAAGGGGGCCGCCATCCTCGGCGTCTCGACGCAGGACGAGGACTCGCACCGGAAGTTCGCGCGGAAGTACGGGCTGAACTTCCCTCTTCTCGCCGACCACGGCGGCAAGGTCGGGCGCGCCTACGGGACCATCGGCGGCGGCGGGTTGCTCGCTGCGGCGAAGGCGCTCGTCGGCATCTCGGACCGGGTCACGTTCGTGATCGACGGCCAGGGCCGAATCGCCCACGTGATCGACAGGCCGGACGCGGCCAACCACGCCGAAGAGGTTCTCGCCCTGCTCTAGGCCGGGGGCGCGCCCGCGCCGAGTCGCCGCAGTTCCTCGACGACGGCCGCCTGCACGAGCGGGTCGGCCAGCATGGCCAGGTGGCCCACGCCGGAAAGCGCCACGTTGCGTGCCCAGGGCAGCCGGCTCGAGTCCTGGGGCGAGACGAGATTGTCGTGGACCGTGTAGACGCTGAGGGCGGCGATGCCGGGCCCCGTCGGCCCCTCCGCCGCTTCCAGCCCGCGCAGGAACTCCGCCCCGAGCCGCATCTGCCTCGCGTTCTCGCCGTGGCCGAGGGGCGCGAGCGCGGTGCCGTGGTGGGGGCTGCCCAGCGTGACCACGCCGGCTACGCGCCCTGCCCCGCCCGCGGCCATGAGCGCGCGGGCGATGAGACCTCCCATGCTGTGGCAGACGAGCATCGCCTTGGGCTGGCCCGTCGCCGCCGTGACCTGCGCCAGGAATTTGTCGAGGCACGCCGCGAACTCGCCGATGGGCGCGAACACCCTGGGCAGCGTCGGCACGAACACCGGCCCCACGTCCGCGCGGTCGAGGGCGCGGGCAAGCGCGCGGACGGTGCCGCGGTTGGACACGTAGCCGTGGACGACGATCACGGGAATCCGGCCGGAGGCTGCCAGCGGGGGATCGCGCCGCAGCGCCAGGCGCTCGAAGGGCAGCCACCAGAAGTTGTTCAAGAGCATCGCGCGCCATTCGCCCGCCACGAGGCGCGCCGTGCCGATGGGCCCGAGCCGCTGGCCCGGCTCGCGCGGCGATCGGGCACCGTGGGCCAGGGCGAACGAGACCGAGATCACCCCGAGGCGCGCGAGGGCGGCGCCGGAGAGGCAGGCGGCGGCGGCCGCGGGCCCGCCCCACCCCCGGGGTCCCGCAAGCCAAGCGCCGAGGGCCCACCAGGCGGCCAGTTCGACGAGCAGCGCGACGCGTACGATGGCAGCCATCATTCGGGCCGAGTATAGCAACGGCCGCCGGGCCGCCCGGGAGCGCGTGATAACATGCCGGCGCCCTCCACGCACCACGACAAGAACCGAGAAGCGCGATGCTGCTTCATGCCGCCACGGTCTTCCTGAGCGCGTTCCTGCTCTTCCTGGTCCAGCCGGTGCTCGCCAAGCAGATCCTGCCCTGGTTCGGCGGCACGGCGGTCGTCTGGACCACGTGCATGGTCTTCTTCCAGTTCGTCCTCCTGCTGGGCTACGCCTATTCCCACTGGATCGCCACGCGCGTGGGCTCCCCGCGCCAGAACGGCATCCACGTGGCCCTGCTGGCCGCGAGCCTCGCCTTCCTGCCGATCCTGCCCGGCGACGGCTGGAAGCCCGCCGGCGACGAGAACCCGGTGGTGCTCATCCTGACGCTGCTGTTCGCCACGGTCGGGCTGCCCTACTTCCTGCTGTCGACCACCAGCCCGCTCGTCCAGGCGTGGTTCGCGCGCGAGTTCCCCGGCTCGAGCCCGTACCGCCTCTTCGCGCTCTCCAACTTCGCCTCGATGCTCGCCCTCGTGGGCTACCCGTTCCTCTTCGAGCCGTGGCTCGCGACGCCGCAGCAGTCGTGGGCCTGGTCCGGCGGCTACGCCATCTTCGCGATCCTGTGCGGCGCGCTCGCGTGGAGAAGCCGCGCGCTTCCGCCGCTCGAGCGGGCCACGCCCTCGCCCGAGGAGGCCGCGCAGCCGCGCCCCTCCGCGCGCTCGATCGCCCTGTGGCTCGCGCTCGCCTCCATGGGGTCGGTGACGCTCCTCGCCGTGTCGAACCACCTGACGCAGAACGTCTCCTCCATCCCGCTCCTGTGGGTGATCCCGCTCGCGATCTACCTGCTCACCTTCATCCTCTGCTTCGAGGGCACCCGCTGGTACCCTCGCGACGCCTACCTGGGGTTCCTCGTCTGGATCCTTTGCGTGATGGCATGGTTCCTGTCCGACAAGCGGCTGCAGTTCGAGCTCGTCTGGCAGGTCGCCGTCTTCGCCGCGGGACTGTTCGTCGTGTGCATGTTCTGCCACGGCGAGCTCGCCCGCCTGCGCCCGGGGCCGCGCCACCTGACCCTTTTCTACCTCGTGGTCTCCCTGGGCGGGGTGGTGGGCGGCGTCCTCGTGGGCATCGTGGCGCCGCTCACGCTGCCGGGGTTCCTCGAGCTCGAGATCGCGCTCGCGGTGGTCGCGTTCCTCGCGCTCGTCCTCAACATCGACCGTCCGAAGCCCATCGTGGCGATGTTCGCCCTGGTCGTGGCCTTCACGACGGGCGCGGCCGCCTGGCGGGTCGACCACCTGATGGAGGACACGGTCCTCATCGAGCGCAACTTCTACGGCGTGCTGCGCGTCAAGGAGACGCTCGCCCGCGAGGGCGACCCCGAGACGCGCTACCGCTCCCTCGTGCACGGGGCGATCCTGCACGGGGAGCAGTGGATGGCCGAGAAGTACCGCCGCGCGGCCACCACCTACTACAAGACCTCCTCCGGCATCGGCATGGTGATCCTCGCGCACGAGGGGAAGGCCATCAAGGTCGGCGTGATCGGCCTCGGGACGGGCACGCTCGCGACCTACGGGGATGCCGACGACACCTACCGGTTCTACGACATCAACCCGGCGGTGCCTCGCGTCGCCCGCGAGAAGTTCACCTATCTCTCCGACAGCCCGGCCCGAATCGAGATCGTCCTCGGGGACGCGCGCCTAAACCTCGAGCGCGAGCCGGCGCAGGGGTTCGACGTGCTTGCCGTGGACGCCTTTTCCGGCGACTCCATCCCCGTGCACCTCATCACGCTGGAGGCGGTGGGCGCGTACCTGCGGCACATGAAGCCCGCCGGGGTCATCGCCTTCCACGTGTCGAACCGGTTCCTGGACCTGAAGCCCGTGCTGCTCGCAATCGCCGAGCGCCACGGCCTCGAGTACGCCTACGTCCACGAGAAGGGCGACCAGGGCAGCACCACGAGCGACTGGGTGCTCCTCACGCGCCACAAGCCGCTCATCCTGCGCCCGGAGATCGTCGGCGCCACGGAGCCGGTGGCCCCGCAGCCGGATTGGCGGCTCTGGACCGACGCCTACAACAACCTCATCCAGGTGTGGCGCCACTAGGCGCCGCGCGGGGCTGCCCCCTCAGGTGGTCCGCGACGCGCTCGGCGATGAGCCCGCTCACGCGCTCGTTCGACTCGGCGGTCACCCCCGCGATGTGCGGCGTGAGGATGAGGTTGGGCGCATCCGCCAGCACGCTGCCGGCCGCGAGCGGCTCGTCCTCGAACACGTCGAGCGCCGCCCCGGCGATCCGGCCCGCCCGCAGGGCGCGCGCGAGCGCGGCCTCGTCGACGATCCCCCCCCGGGCGGAATTCACGAGGACGGCACCCGGCTTCATGAGCGCGAGCCGCTCCTCCCCGATCATCCTTCGCGTGGATTCCGCGAGCGGCACGTGCAGCGACACCGCGTCGGAGCGTGCGAGGAGCTCGTCCAGCGCGACGGCCTCGACGCCGAACTGCGCCCACAGGGGCGAGCCGGCCTCCACCGCGGGGTCGAACCCGACCACGCGCATGCCCAGGGCGGTGGCCTTGCGCGCGGTGACGCGGCCGATGCCGCCCAAGCCCACGAGCCCCAGCGTCTTGCCCGAGATCTCGCGTCCCTGGGAGAGCATCTGGCGCGGCCACCGCCCCGCCGCGACGGCCGACGTGGACAGGTAGGCCGCGCCCCGCAGCAGGATCATCGCCATCGCCAGGACGTACTCGGCGACGGACTCGGCGTTGGCCCCCGTGGCCGGGATCACCTCGATGCCGCGCGCCGCGCAGGCCTCGAGGTCGATGTTGTCCAGCCCGACGCCGAGCCGGCCCACGACCCGAAGGCGGTCGGCGGCGGCGAGCGCCTCGCCGCGAACCTGGGTGCGGTTGCGCACGATCCAGGCTTGCGCCCCGGCGAGCGCCCGGGCTAGCGCGGCCGAATCGTCGACGAGCCCCGGGCGATAGTCGACCTCGAAGTCGCGCGCGAGAAGCGCCACGGCGGGCGCGTCCATGTTCTCGGAGATGACGATTCGCTGCATGCTCGCTCGACCTTGCATTTGGTCCCGGGGGCGCCGCGAGTCTAGCACGCGTCAGCGCCTGCCCGCCGCGAGCCAGGCGGTGACTTCCTCGCGATCGTGGTACAGGTGCCGGATCCGGAGCCGGAAAGGCGCGCCGTCCATCGCCTCGTCGACGATCCCGCGCGCCCGGGCCACCTCCTCCCAGCGCTTCTTCATCGGCAGCTTCAGGTTGAACACGGCCTCGCGGCACCAGCCCCGCGCGACCCATTCCGCGGCCAGGGCGCAGACGCGCGACGGGCTCTCCACCATGTCGCAGACCATCCAGTCGACCGGCTGCGCCGGGCGGAAGCGGAATCCGTCCTCGCGCCGGTGGCGCACCTGCCCGGTCTCGAGCAGCGCCTCGTCCATCGGCCCGTTGTCGACGGCGGTCACGGTGAGACCGCGCCGCACGAGCTGCCACGTCCAGCCCCCGGGCGAGGCGCCGAGGTCGACGGCCGTCATGCCGGGGCGCATTCGCGTCGCCAGCGACTCCTCGCCCACGAAGAAGGCGAGCGCCTCCGCGAGCTTTAGCGTCGAGCGGGAAGGCGCCTCCCGCGGCATGCGAAGCCGCGGGATTCCCATGGGCCAGGGCGAGGACGCGCCCACGCGGGACGTGCCCACGTGGCAGGCGGTGCCTCCCACGAAGAAAACGTGCAGCCGCTCGCGGGCCTCGGGATCGCCGAGCGCCACGCCGGATTTCGCGAGCGCCCGCAGGAGGTGCGGTTCCAGCGGCCTCACCAGCGAGGCGAGGGACTTGCCGTCGTTCGTGTCGGGAGTCTCCAGGAACACCTCGCGGAACGCGCTGCCGAGGCCCGCCGCCGCGGCCACGATGGGCGCCACGCGGTCGCCTACCGGCAGGTCCGCGAGGAGCTCGCCGCAACGCACCACCTGTCGCGGAAAGACGAGGGCGGTCGCGTCCACGCGGCGGGAGAATCCCTCGGCGCCGGCCGGGTCGTGCGGGTGGAATACCGCGAAGGCCGAGTCGGGCCGCGCCTTCACGAATCCGTCGACCCTCGCCTCGGCGGCGAGCGCCGCGAACTCCTGCGCGCATTCCTTCTCGAACCCGGCCCGGCAGTAGGCGAGCAGGTTGGCGGCGGTCACGGGACGGGCCCGGCGCTCAGGGGGCGGGGCGCGCGCCGTGGAAGAGCGCGAAGAAGTTGCGAGAGGTCGCCTCGGCCACCGCCTCCACGCCCACGCCCTTCAGGCGGGCGATCTCCTCGGCCACGTGGCGCACGAAGGCCGGCTCGTTCGTCCTGCCCCGATGCGGCACGGGCGCCAGGTAGGGCGCGTCGGTCTCGACCAGCATGCGCTCGAGTGGCACCTCCCGCGCCACCTCCTTGAGGGCGGCCGCGTTCTTGAACGTGACGATGCCGGAGAACGAGATGAGGAAGCCCATGTCCATCGCGGCGCGGGCGACGTCGATCGATTCCGTGAAGCAGTGCATCACGCCGCCCACCTCGGCGGCCCCCTCCTCCCGCAGGATGCGCAGCGTGTCCTCCGCCGCCTCGCGGGTGTGGATCACGAGCGGCTTGCCGCACGCCCGCGCCGCGCGCACGTGCGTGCGGAATCGGCTGCGCTGCCAATCCAGGTCGCCCTCGACGCGGAAGTAATCGAGGCCGGTCTCGCCGATCGCCACGACCTTGGGGTGGCTCGCGAGCCCCACGAGCTCCTCCACGGTCGCCTCGCGGCCGTCGCGCCTCTCGTCGGGGTGGACTCCCGCCGTGCACCAGAGGTTCGGCCGCGACTCGGCCACCTCCCTGACTCCCGGAAATCCGGCCAGCGTCGTGGAGATCGTGAGCGCGTGGGTGACGCCGTGGTCGGACATGCGCTCGAGGACGGCGTCGAGGCCGGAGCGAAGCTCGGGGAAATCGAGGTGGCAGTGGGAATCGACGAGCATGGCGCGCATTCTACCGGCGCGCGCGGCCCCGGGCGCCGGGCGTCAGAGCGTATGCGTGGGACGGGAGGACTGCAGGGCCCCGGCGAGGAGCCCCTCGACCCGCTTGCGCAGCTCGCGGCACGTCTCGGTGTCCGGCAGCTGCACGCCGAAGCCCTGCGGCCGGTTGCTCGCGGCGTGGGCGGGATTGACCCAGGCGATTTGCCCCTGGATCGGGATCTTCACGGTGTCGTCGAGCAGCGACAGGAGGACGAGCACCTCCTCGCCGAGCCGGTGCTCCCGCGTGCTCGGAATGAAGATCCCCCCGCCGCGAAGCAGCGGCATCCAGGACGCGTACAGCGCGGCCTTGGAGCGGATCACCAGGGAGAAGACCCCGGGACGGGCGATGGCCGGATCGGTGGCGATGTCGTTCATGTCTCAGCCAAGTGTGGCGCGATTGTAGGCCATCATCAAGTGTTCCGCCGCCAGGCGCGCGTTCAGGGGATGGGCCACCAGCCGCCTCGCCTCGAGGAGCTCGCGGTCGAGCGCGAGCAGCCGGTCGAGGCGGGCGCGCCTCGCCTTGGCCCTGAGCGCCGCGGCCGATTCCCCGTGGTGGGACGGCTCCCCTCCCACCTTCATGCGCACCAGGTCGTGCACCCAGGTCTGCATCACGAACAGCGTGCGCTCGAGGAGCGCGCGGTCGAAGGACGCCGCGAACGCGAGGGCGTGCGCGCCTTCGGGCCGCGACAGCTCAGCCACGACGCGCCTGCGCCAGTCGCGCTCCTCGGGCTGGGCGAGTTCGGCGGCGAGGAGCGGCGCCCCGCCCGCCAGCGCGAGCGAGGCCTCGGGCTCCTGCGCACCACCGGAGCGCAGCCAGACCAGCGCCTCGTCGCGCCCGGGCGCGCGCAGGACCACCGACTCGCAGCGGCTTCGGATGGTCGCGAGGAGCCTTGCCGGCCGGTCGCTCACGAGCAGGATCACGGTGGCGGGCGGCGGCTCTTCGAGCGTCTTGAGCAGCGCGTTGGCCGCCGCCGGCTGCAGCGACTCCGCCGGGTGCAGCACGATGGCGCGGTGCCCCGCCCGGTGCGTCGAGAGGGCGACGAAATCGCGGATGGCCCTCACCTGGTCGATCTTGATGGCGAGGCTCTTCTTCCCCTCCTTGCCGGCGTCGGCCTCCGGCGCGTCGCCCTCGCCCTCCTCGAGCGACTCCGGGACGATCTCGCGGTAGTCGGGGTGGTTCGACTGGCCGAACCAGTGGCACGAGGGGCACTGGCCGCACGCGAGCCGGTCGATGGGCGACTCGCACAGAAGGCCGCGCGCGAACTCGCGCGCGAACTCGACCTTGCCGATGCCGGGGCGCCCCGACACGAGAAGCGCGTGCGGCAGCCGGTCGCGCCGGCCCAGCAGCCGCTCGAGGTCCTGCCGGTGCCAGGGCAGCGCGGTCACGGGAAGGCCTTTCCGAAGGCGCGGGCGAGGCGCTCGCGGACATCCTCGAGGCTGCCCGAGGCGTCCACCACGTGGACCCGCGCGGGCTGCTCGCGCGCGCGCTCGAGGTACGCGTCGCGCACCCGCCGGAAGAACTCCTCGGCCTCGCGCTCGAACTTGTCCGGGTTGCGGCTCTGCGCGCGCTGCCGCTCGGCGGCCACGGCCGGGTCGAGGTCGAAGAGGAACGTGGCGTCGGGGTTGCGGTTCGGGTGCACGAGCGCCTCGAGCGCGCGGAACACCGCACGGTCGAGGCCCCGCCCGCCGCACTGGTAGGCGTAGGTCGCGTCGCTGAAGCGGTCGGAAAGGACCCACGCCCCGCGCGCGAGCGCGGGCTCGATCACGCGCACCAGGTGCTCGCGGCGCGCGGCGAACATGACGAGGGCCTCGGTCGTGCCCTCCATCGGCTCGTGCAGCACGAGCTCGCGCAGCTTCTCGCCGAGCGCCGTGCCCCCCGGCTCGCGAGTGACGACCACCTCCGCCCCCCGGCCGCGGATCGCGGACGCGAGGAACTCCAGGTGCGAGGACTTGCCCGCCCCGTCGATGCCCTCCACGGTGATGAACCGGCCCGTCGTCATGATCGCCCCAGCTGGTATCTTGCCACCGCGCGATTGTGCTCCTCGAGCGTGCGCGAGAACTGGTGCGTGCCGTCGCCGCGGCCGACGAAGTAGAGGTAGTCCGTCGCCGCGGGATTCAGCGCGGCGGCGATCGCGGCGGCGCCCGGCATGGCGATGGGCGTGGGCGGGAGCCCGTCCCGGGTGTAGGTGTTCCAGGGCGTGTCGGCCAGCAGGTCGCGCTTGCGCAGGTTGCCGTCGAAGCGCTCGCCCAGCCCGTAGATGACCGTGGGGTCCGTCTGCAGGCGCATGCCCTTTCGCAGGCGGTTCACGAACACGGAGGCGATCGTGGCCCGCTCGCCCGGCTGGCCGGTCTCCTTCTCGACGATCGAGGCGAGGATGAGGGCCTCGTACGGGCTCGCGAGCGGCACCGTCGGGTCGCGCGAGTCCCAGGCGCGCGCCAGACGCTTCGCCATCTCGCCGCGCGCGCGCCGCAGCAGCTCGACGTCCGTCGTCCCCGAGAGGAACCGGTAGGTCTCGGGGAAGAGCAGCCCCTCGAGCGAGGGCTCCGGCACCCCGAGCGCGGCGCGGACCTCGGCCTCCGTGGCGAGCGTGGCGCGCAGGTGCGGGTGGCTGCGCATCTGCGCCATCCACTGGCGGAAGGTCATTCCCTCCACGAACACGATCTCGATGGGGAGCACGTCGCCGCGCGCGAGCTTGTCCAGCAGCTCGAGCGGCGTGAGGGGGCCGGCGAGGCGATAGGTGCCCGCCTGCAGCGACGACGCCTTGCCCGAGAGCCGCCCGGCGAGCCAGAACGTGTAGGGCTCGGGCAGGACGCCCGCCTCCGAGAGCTGGCGGGCGACGGAGCGCAGGCTCGCCCCGCTCTTCACGGTGAAGTCGAAGGGAACCGAGGGGGGCTCGACCGGCCGCAGGCAGAACCACGCCGCCCACGCGGCCAGCGCGAGCGCGCCGAGCAGGGCCGCGAGGAGAAGCCTACGCGCCGCTCGCATCGGCCTCCACGACCAGGCGTTGCAGCCGGCGGGTCAGCGCGCCGGTGCTCCAGCGACGCTCCTCGAAGGCGGCCACCGGCCACAGGCCGATGACGCTGTTGGTGAGGAAGACCTCGTCGGCGCCATCGAGCTCCTCGAATGCCGCGTCGCGCACCTCGCAGGCGATGCCGGCGTCGCGGGCGAACTCCAGCACGCGCTCGCGCTGCGCGCCGTTCACCCCGCACCGGGAGAGCGCCGGCGTCACCAGGACCCCGCCCCGGACGATGAAGACGTTGCTCATCGTTCCCTCGACGAGGCGGCCATCGGCGTCGGCGAGGAGCCCCTCGCGAATGTCGGGATCGCGCCACTCCGCCCGGGCCAGGACGCTCTCGAGCCGGTTCAGGGACTTCACGCCCGCGAGCGCCGGCTGGATCGCGAGCGCCATGCGGCAGCGTCGCACGCGCACGCCCTGCTCCGGGGTGCCGGGCGCCGGCTCGGGCAGGGGGTACGCCGCCACGATGCGCGTCGGCGCAATGTCGGTGGGATAGGCGTAGCCGCGACCCGAGGCGCCCCGGGTGACGATCGCCTTCACCACCGCGTCGCCCGGCGCCACGCGCGCCACCTCGCCGCGCAGGATGCCCTCGTCGGGCACGGGAAGGCCGATGCGGCCGCAGTCGTGCGCGAGAAGGCGGAACTGGATGGCCCAGTTGAGGATGCGGCCGGCGCGCACGACGATCGTGCGGAAGACGCCGTCGCCGTACAGGAAGCCGCGGTCGCCCGCGTCGACGGACTGCGCGGGCCACCCGTTGACCAGGAACGATGCCATCGCGTGCGGCCGGACGGGCCTTGCCTAGCGAAGGCGCCTGAACGCGAGCGTGCCGTTGGTGCCGCCGAACCCGAAGGAGTTGGACAGCGCCACGTCGATCTTCATGTCGCGGGCCGTGTTCGGGACGTAGTCGAGGTCGCAGGCCGGGTCGGGGTTCGCGAGGTTGATCGTGGGCGGGGAGACCTGGTGGTGGATCGCGAGAACCGTGATGAGCGCTTCCACCCCCCCGGCCGCGCCCAGCAGGTGGCCGTGCATCGACTTCGTGGAGTTGACCGCCAGGGCGCGCGCGTGGTCGCCGAAGGCGGCCTTGATGGCGGCGGTCTCGTTGGCGTCGCCCAGCGGCGTCGAGGTGCCGTGGGCGTTGAGGTACTGGATCTCGTCGGCGTTGACGCCGCCGTTGCGAAACGCCGCGAGCATCGCGCGGCGCGGGCCGTCCATGTCGGGCGCCGTGATGTGGTTCGCGTCCGCGCTCATGCCCATGCCGGCGAGCTCGCAGTAGATGCGCGCGCCGCGCTTCCTCGCGTGCTCGTACTCCTCCAGGATCAGGATGCCGGCGCCCTCGCCCAGGACGAAGCCGTCGCGGTCGCGGTCGAAGGGCCGCGAGGCCGTGGCCGGGTCGTCGTTCCTTTCGGAGAGCGCCTTGAGCGAGCAGAAGCCGCCCATGCCGGAGAGGCAGATGGTGGCCTCGGTGCCGCCGGCGATCACGATGTCGGCGTCGCCGTACTCGATGAGCCGGCCGCCCTCGCCCACGCAGTGGGTGCTGGTCGTGCAGGCCGACACCATCGAGACGTTGGGCCCCTTGGCGCCGAACTGGATCGAGATGAGGCCCGCCACCATGTTGATGATGGAGCCCGGCACGAAGAAGGGGGAGATGCGCCGCGGCCCCTTGGCGCCCATCTCCAGGATGTTGTCCTGGATCATGGGCAGCCCGCCGATACCCGAGCCGACGACGACGCCGGTGCGCTCGGCGTTCGTGGCGTCGATCGCGAGGCCGGCGTCCTCCAGGGCCATCTTCGTGGCCGCGATGCCGAAATGGATGAACGTGTCGGAGCGGCGGACTTCCTTGGGAGGCATCCACCGCGTCGGCTCGAAGCCCTTCACTTCCGCCGCGATTCGCGTGGAAATGGGCGCCGGGTCGAACCGGGTGATCGGTCCGACGCCGCTCCTGCCGTTGACGAGGTTGTCCCAGGCCTGGGCGAGACCGGTTCCGACAGGGGAGACGATCCCAAGGCCGGTGACGACGACGCGGCGTTTGGTCATGGAGTTCGTCCGGGGCGTAGCGGGAGGGGAAAGCGGGAGGAAGGCCGGCGACGCGGCCTCCCGGGGATCGGGGAGGGGCCCCGCGCGCCTATTGCTTGAGGTGGCCCTTCACGTAGTCGATGGCCTGCTGCACGTTGGTGATCTTCTCGGCCTCCTCGTCGGGGATCTCGCACTCGAACTCCTCCTCGAGGGCCATCACCAGCTCGACGTTGTCGAGGGAGTCGGCGCCCAGGTCCTCGACGAAGGACGACTCGTTCTTCACGTCGGCCTCGGCGACGCCGAGCTGCTCCGCCACGATCTTCCTGACGCGCGCTTCAATGTTTTCCATCCGGATCCTCCGCTGTTTTTTCGGGTCTTCTGCTTCGATTCTGAAATCGGCGCATTTTACCACACGGGCCCGGGTCCCCGGCCCCGGGAAACGTCAGTCCATGAACATGCCGCCGTTCACGTGCAGGGTCGAGCCGGTGACGTAGGCGGCCGACGGCGAGCACAGGAAGACGACGGCCGCCGCGACGTCCTCGACGCGGCCGAGCCGCCCCAGCGGGACGTTCTCGACCAGCTTCTTCACCTGCTCCTCGGCGAGCGCGCGCGTCATGTCCGTCTCGATGAAGCCCGGCGCGACGCAGTTCACCGTGATGTTGCGGCTGCCGACCTCGCGGGCGAGCGACTTCGAGAACCCGACGATGCCCGCCTTCGCGGCGGCATAGTTGGCCTGGCCGGGATTGCCGGTGAAACCCACCACCGAGGTGATGTTCACGATGCGCCCCGAGCGCGCCTTCATCATCCCCCGCAGCACCGCGCGCGAGAGGACGAACACGCTCCTCAGGTTGGTGGCCTGTATCTCGTCCCACTCCTCGTCCTTCATGCGCGCGAGGAGGTTGTCGCGGGTCACCCCCGCGTTGTTCACGAGGATCGCCACCGGCCCTAAATCGGCCGCCACCCGGTCGGCGAAGGCCGCGCAGGCTGCCGCGTCGCGCACGTCGAGCACGCGCCCCTCGCCGCGGCCTCCCGCCTCCGCGACGGTGCGCGAGACGTGCTCGGCGCCCTTGTCCGAGGTGGAGGTCCCGACGACGGTGGCCCCGGCCCTGGCGAGGGCGACGGCGATCGCCTCGCCGATCCCGCGCGAGGCCCCGGTCACGATGGCGACTTGTCCGTTCAGCATGGCGTCCTCAGGCAGTGGCGGCGGCCTCGAGCGCCGCCGAGTCGGTGATGGCGACGGCCACGACGCCGTCGACCGTGCGCTTCACGAGCCCGGCGAGCACCTTGCCGGGAGCGCATTCGACGATCCGCGCCACGCCCTCGGCCTGAAGGTAGCGCACCGTCTCCACCCAGCGCACGGGGCGGTAGAGCTGCTCGACGAGCGCCCGGCGGATCAGCGCCGGGTCCGAGTAGCATGCCACGTCGGCGTTCTGAACGACGGGCACCCGGGGGGAGGCGACGGCCACTCCCTCCAGGCGCTCCCGCAGCCTTTCGGCCGCCGGCCGCATCAGGCTGCAGTGCGACGGGGCGCTCATCGGAAGCATCTTCACGATCTTGGCGCCGTGTGCCTTGGCCGCGGCCATGCCGCGCTCGACGGCGGCGCGGTGCCCCGCGATGACGATCTGGCCGGGCGAGTTGAGGTTGGCCGGCTCGACCACCTCGCCCTGCGCAGCCTCCTCGCACACGAGGGCGATCTTCGCGTCCTCCAGGCCCACGATCGCCGCGATGCCGCCCGTGCCCTCGGGCACGGCTTCCTGCATGGCCTGCGCACGCAGCCGCACGAGCGGCAACGCGTCCTCGAACCGGAGCGCGCCCGTCGCCACGAGCGCGGAGTACTCGCCGAGGCTGTGCCCGGCGAAGAAAGCCGGCACGGGGCCGCCCCGCTCGCGCCACGCCCTCCAGCAGGCGACGCCCGCCGTGAGCATGAGGGGCTGCGTGACGACGGTGCGGTTGAGCGCCTCGGCCGGGCCATTCGCCACGAGCGCCCACAGGTCCTCGCCGAGGATGGCGGAGGCCTCGCGGAACGTCTCCTCCACCGCGCGCGAGCCGGCGAAGCCGTTCATCATGCCCACCGACTGGGAGCCCTGCCCCGGAAACACCACCGCTGTCTTCATTCGGTCACCATCGGATGAGTACGGAGCCCCACGTGACGCCGCCGCCCACGCCCTCGAGGAGGACGAGGTCGCCGCGCTTTATGCGGCCGTCGCGGACGGCCACGTCCAGCGCGAGGGGGATGGACGCGGCCGAAGTGTTCGCGTGCCGGTCGACCGTCACGACGCACTTCTCCGGGGGCAGGCCCAGCTTCCTCGCCGTGTGGTTGAGGATGCGGATGTTGGCCTGGTGCGCGATCAGCCAGTCGAGGTCCCCGACCCCGAGGCCGTTGGCGGCGAGCGCCTCGCGCGCCGTCTCCTCCAGCACGCGCACCGCGAGCTTGTAGACGGCGCCCCCGTCCATCTTGAGGGTGGGATCGCCCAGGACCCCGCCACCGCTCACGTGGCCCGGGGCACTGAGGATGTCGGCGTAGGCACCGTCGGCGTGAAGGTGGGACGAGAGTATTCCGGGCTCGGCCGCAGCCTCGAGCACCACCGCCCCCGCGCCGTCGCCGAAGAGGACGCAGGTGCCCCGGTCCTTCCAGTCGAGGATGCGCGAGAACACCTCGGCGCCCACCACGAGCGCCCGCTTGTGCATGCCGGAGCGGATGAACTGGTCCGCGGTCGCGAGCGCGTAGACGAATCCGGAGCAGACGGCCTGCACGTCGAAGGCGGCCCCGTGCCGGATGCCCAGCTTCTTCTGCAGGAGGCACGCGCTCGAGGGAAACACCATGTCCGGCGTCGACGTGGCCAGCACGATGAGGTCGACGTCGCCGGGGCGCAGTCCCGCCGCCGCCAGCGCGTGTCGCGAGGCGGCGAGCGCGAGGTCGCTCGTCGTCTCGCCCTCGGCCGCGACGTGCCGCTCGCGGATGCCGGTGCGCTCCACGATCCACTGGTCGCTCGTGTCCACCATCGACTCGAGGTCGCGGTTCGTGAGGACCTTGTCGGGGAGGTGGCTGCCCGTTCCCGCGACGCGCGACCGGATGGCCGTCATGCCGCCGCTTCCTCGGCGGCGGGCCGGCCGCGCCCGGCGAGGGTGCCGAGCCCGTGCAGGCGCTCGATCTCCGAGGCGATGCGCTCGTTGAGCCCGTGGGCCACCTCGGACTCGGCGCGGGCGAGCGCCGTGGCGAAGGCCAGGCGGTCGGCGGAGCCGTGGCTCTTCACCACGATCCCGCGCAGGCCCAGGAGCGTGGCTCCGTTGTAGCGGCGGTAGTCCACGCGGCGGCGGAATGCCATGAGAATGGGCGCCGACACGAGCATGGCGAGCTTCGTGAGCGCGTTCCTCGAGTATTCCTCCTTGAGGAAGTCGCCCATCATCTTGGCCAGGCCCTCGCAGGCCTTGAGGGCGACGTTGCCGGCGAAGCCGTCGCAGACCACGACGTCCGTCGTGCCGTTGAAGATGTCGTTGCCCTCGACGTTCCCGTGGAAGTTGAGCGGGCTCGCCTTGAGCAGCTCGCCGGCCTTCTTCACGGTGGCATTGCCCTTGATCTCCTCCGAGCCGATGTTGAGCAGCCCCACGCTCGGGCGCGGCCGCTCCTCGACGGCCTCGACCAGGGCGGCGCCCATCGCGGCGAACTGGAGGAGGTGCTCCGGCTCGCACTCGGCGTTGGCGCCGAGATCGAGCACGTACGCCACGCCCTTGCGCGTGGGCAGCACGCCGCAGATCGCGGGGCGGTCGATGCCGGGCAGGGTCTTCAGGACGAACTTCGCCGTGCCCATCAGGGCGCCCGTGTTTCCCGCGCTCACGCAGGCCTGCGCGCGGCCGCCCTTCACGAGGTCGATCGCGACGCGCATCGACGAGTCGCGCTTGGTGCGGATGGCCGTGCGGATGTCCTCGTCCATGCCCACCACCTCGGTGGCGGGCACGATCTCGACGCGCGCGCGGTCGCCCGCGCCGTGCCGCGCGAGCTCGGCCTGCAGGCTTTCGGGGATGCCCACCAGCAGGAGCATCGCCTCGGGACGCGAAGCGAGGAAATCCAGGCAGGCGGGGACGGTGACGGAGGGACCGCGGTCCCCCCCCATCGCGTCGACGGCGATGACGGTCTTCATGGCAGCCGCTGCCCGTGGCCGAGGGGCGAGAGCGGGCGAGCCGGTCGCTCGACGCTCAGTCCTTGGTCTTCAGGACCTTCTTGCCGCGGTACACGCCGGAGGGCGAGATGTGGTGGCGCAGGTGCGTCTCGCCGGTCGTCGGCTCGACCGCCGTCGGCGGGGTCGTGAGGAAGTCGTGCGCCCGGTGCATGCCGCGCTTGGAGGGCGACTTCTTGTTCTGTTGGACAGCCATGTTGTCTCCTTCGATTCTGGAAAATTCTAGTCCGGCTTCGGCCGCTTGAGGTTCGCCAGCGCCGCGAACGGCGAGGGCTTGCCCGGCTCGGACTGCGCCGGCTCCGGGGCCGGCTCGGTGCCGGGCTTCCGGGGAACCATGGGCAGGGCCAGGATCACCGCCTCCTCGACCATGCCCCGGACATCGATCGGGGCGGTCGCCACCACGTAGTCCTCCTGGTCGCCCTCTTCCTCGAACGGGGGAAGCTCCCCTTCCGAGCCGACCAGCACGAGCCGGTCGTCGACGGCCACCTCGTGCCGGAAAGCTTCGAAAGTCGTCTGGCACGTGAGAAAGACGAAGCCGTTGATTATACACGACACTACGCGCCGACGCGCACCGTCCAGGCGCGCCGTGACGCGATAGCGCAGCTCGCCCTCGGGCGAGGCGAGCTCCTCGGCCAGGTTCTCCAGGTCGCCGGGGCGGAGCACGCCCTCGAACACGGTATCTTTGGGGCCCAGGCGGTCGAGGTGGATGAGTGGCTGGTCAGTCATGGAATGCCATGATAGAGTTCGCTTGAAAAATCGTCAACAGAACATTGATTTGAAAGATATTTCCCTGATACTGGCCTCGGGCTCCCCGTACCGCACGCAGCTGCTCGGGCGCCTCGGGCTGCCCTTCGAGGCCTGGTCGCCCGCCGTCGACGAGTCGGCCCTGCCCGGCGAATCATGCGCCCGAACGGCCGCGCGGCTCGCGCGCCTGAAGGCCGAGGCGGCGCGCGCCCGCTTCCCGGGCGCCTGGGTGATCGGCTCCGACCAGGTGGCCGAACTGGACGGGGCGCCCATCGGCAAGCCGGGCGACCGCGACAATGCCCGCCGGCAGCTTCGCGCCATGCGAGGCAGGACCGTCACCTTCCACACCGGCCTCTGCCTGCTCGCCAACGGACGCGCGCACGAGGCCGTCGTGCCCACTCGCGTGGCGTTCCGCAGGCTCGAGGACGCCGAGATCGAGCGTTACCTCGACCGCGAGCCCGCCTTCGACTGCGCCGGCAGCGCCAAGAGCGAGGCGCTCGGCATCTCGCTCCTCGAGAGCCTCGCCGGCGACGACCCGACGGCCCTCGTGGGCCTGCCCCTCATCGCCCTCTCCTCGATGCTGCGCGCCGAGGGTCTCCCGGTACCGTGACCGACGCGCCCGCCCTGTACCTGATCCCGGTGCCGCTCGCCGGGGACTCGGCCCCGGCTGACGTGCTTCCGGCCGCGGTCCTCGAGCGGGTGCGCTCGCTGCGCGACTTCGTGGCCGAGGACGCGAAGAGCGCGCGCCGCTTCCTGTCGGCCTGCGCCCACCCCGGGCCCATCGCCTCGCTCGGCATCGAGGTCCTCGACGAGCACACGCGCGAGGCCGACGTGCCCGCCCTCCTCGCACCGCTTCGCGCCGGGCGCGCGCTGGGGCTCGTGTCCGAGGCCGGCGCGCCGGCCGTCGCCGACCCCGGCGCGAGGCTGGTGGCCGCCGCCCACGCGGAAGGCCTGCGCGTGGTGCCGCTCACGGGCCCCTCCTCCATCCTCCTCGCCCTCATGGCCTCGGGCCTCGAGGGCCAGCGCTTCCGCTTCGCGGGCTACCTGCCGGTGCCCGGCGCCGAGCGCGTGGCGGCGATCCGGGACCTCGAGTCGCGCTCGGCGGCGGCTCGCGAGACCCAGGTGTTCATCGAGACGCCTTACCGGAACGACGCGCTTCTCGCGGACGTGGCCAGGACCTGCCGCGACGACACCCGGCTCACGGTGGCGGCGGACCTCACGGGCAGCACCGAGAGCGTGCGCACGGCGAGCGTGGCCGAGTGGCGGGCCCGGTCTTCTCCTCCGGGAAAGCGCCCGGCGATCTTCCTCCTGCTCGCCCGGCCGGCGCGCCGCTAGGGCCCGCGGGCGGCCTCGCGCGCGTACAGGTTGTTCTGCCTGAGCAGCAGGTAGACGGCATCGGCCGCGACCGGAGCCGAGAAGTAGAACCCCTGCCCCACGCCGCAGCCCTTGGAGCGCAGGAGCGCGAGTTGCCCCGCCGTCTCCACGCCCTCGGCGATCGTGTCGAGGTCGAGGCTCCTCGCCATGTTGATGATGGCCACGACGATCGCCGCGTCGTTGGGGTCGACCGTGACGTCGCGGATGAAGGACTGGTCGATCTTGAGCTTCTGGATGGGCAGGCGCTTCAGGTACGAAAGGCTCGAGTAGCCCGTGCCGAAGTCGTCGATCGCCAGGTGCACGCCCATCTCCGCGAGACGGTTGAGCAGCATGATCATGCCCTCGGTCTGGCGCATCACCTGGCTCTCGGTGATCTCGAGCTCGAGCCACCGGGGCTCGAGGCCAGTGTCCTGGAGCACCCGGAACACCGTGTCGAGGAAGCCCTTGTCCGCGAACTGCCGCGCCGAGAGGTTCACCGCCATCCGGCGCGGGGCGAGCCCGCGGTTCTGCCACTCCTTGTTCTGGCGGCACGCCTCGCGCAGCACCCACTCCCCGATCTCGCTGATGAGCCCCGTCTCCTCGGCGAGCGGGATGAAGTCGCCGGGCATCACCACGCCGCTGTCCTCCGATCGCCAGCGCACGAGCGACTCCACCGCGACGATCTCGCCCGTCTCGAGGTTCACCTGCGGCTGGTAGTGGAGCACGAAGTCCTTGTTCAGCACCGCGCGCCGCAGCGCCGACTCGAGCGTCATGCGGCGCTTGACCGCGACGTTCATCTGCGCGGTGAAGTACTGGTAGGTGTTCTTGCCGACGCCCTTGCCGTGGAACATGGCCGTGTCGGCGTTCTTCATGAGGGTCTGCGCGTCGCGGCCGTCCTCGGGGAAGACGGCGATGCCGACCGAGCCGCTCACGTGCTGCTCGGTGCCGCCCAGCTGGAAAGCCGCGCGCAGGGAGTTCAGGATCTTCTGCGCCACCACCGAGGCGCCACGACCGTCGTCGAGGTTGTCGAGCAGCACGATGAACTCGTCGCCGCCCTGGCGGGCGATGGTGTCGCCCGCGCGCACGCATCCGGAAAGTCGCTGGGCCACCTGCCGCAGCAGCTCGTCGCCCACGTCGTGCCCCAGCGTGTCGTTGATGTTCTTGAAGTTGTCCAGGTCGATGAAAAGCACGGCGACCTTGCGGCCGCTGCGCTCGGCGCGGGCGATCGAGTGACCGAGGCGGTCCTGCAGGAGCCCCCGGTTGGGCAGCCCCGTGAGGTTGTCGTGGTAGGCGAGGTGCTGGATGCGCTGCTGGATCGCCTTGCGGTCGGTGACGTCGCGCGAGTTGAAGACGACGCCGCGGATGTGAGGGTTCTCGATGCAGTTGGTGCCCAGCGACTCGAAGGTGCGCCACTGGCCGTCGCGGTGGCGGATGCGGAACTCGATGCCCTCGCGCGAATGGCGCGTCTCGAGGATGCGGCGGAAGGCGGCGCGCGCGCCGTCGACGTCCTCCCGGTGGACGAGGTCGAAGACGTTCCGCCCGACGGTCTCGGAGGGGTCGTAGCCCAGCAGGTTCCGCAGCGCGAGGCTCTGGTAGAGGATCGTTCCATCCTCCGCGAGCACCGAGATGAGGTCCAGGCCGCTCTCGGTGAGCACCCGGAATCGCGCCTCGCTCGCCTCGAGCGCCCTCTCGGTCTCCTTGTACCCCGTCACGTCCGTGACCGTGCCGATGAGGCCCGCGACCCGGCCCGCCTGGTCGACGAAGCTCACCTTGTGGAAGAGCATCTCGCGTTCCCCGTTGGCGGTGGGGACGCGCTCCTCGTAGCGAACCGCCGACGGCGCCTCGAGCAGCGGCTGGTCGCGCAGGTGGTGGCGCTTGGCGAGTTCCTGGTCCTCGTACAGCTCGAAGACCGTCTTGCCGACCTGGTCGCGCTTCCAGACCTCCTGCCACGCGCGATTGTGAAGGCGGTAGCGGCCTTCGCGGTCCTTGAAGTAGACCGGGTTCGGGATCGCGTCGAGCAGCGCCCGCGTGAAATGCAGCTGCTCCTTGAAGGCCGACTCCGTGCGCTTCGCCTCGGTCACGTCGAAGCACATGACCAGAATGCCCACGATGCGGTTCTCCTCGTCGCGCATGGGGGCCACCGATCCGTTGATGACGATCGGCGTGCCGTCGGCCCTCTGGCGGTGGAGTTCCAGGTTCGTGAGCACCTCGCCGGCGAGCGTGCGCTCGCGAAGCTGCGCCGCCTCCTCCTTCTTGTCGGAGGGCACGAAGGGCGCCCGGTGGCCCAGCGCGTCGGCGCGGCTGAAGCCGAAGGTCCGCTCGGCCGCCGGGTTCCAGAGGGCGATGAGGCCGTCGCGGTCCGTCGCGTAGATCGCGATGGGCGAGGTCTCGACGATGGCGGTGAGGAACCGGTTCGTGGACTGGAGCGCGCGGTCGCGCGCGCGCTGCTCCGTGAGGTCGCTGTAGGCGCAGATCACGAACTTCGGCGTGCCGCCGGCGTCGCGCATGAGGCCGGAGTTGCGCCGCACCCAGAGGGCCGTTCCGTCGCGCCGCATCAGGCGCTTCTCCATCGAGGGCGGCGGCACTCCCCTGCCCGCCTGCGCGAGCGAGGCCTTGTCGGCGTCGATGTCGTCGGGGTGGGCCACCAGGCAGCAGCTCCTGCCCGTTAGCTCGTCCTTGGCGTAGCCGGAAAGCTCGCAGAAGGCCCGGTTCGCAAGGAAGAATTCCCCCTCCAGCGAAACGAGCGTGATCCCGACCGAGGCCTGGTCGAACGCCTCCCGCACGAGGGCGATCTCGTCCGTCGCCTCCGCGGCTGGTGCCTCCCCGCCGCGGAGGAACTCCTGGAGGGCGCGCCTGAGGATGTCCACGGGCCTACCGGACGACCGAGGCGCCGCGCGCGGCGATGTCCGAGAGGGCGCGCACGACGGACTCCGCCGCGCTCGCGCCCAGGCGCTTGGAGAGCTGCTCGAAGTAGTTCTCCTCGAGCGTGAAGTCGACGACGGTCTCGGCCTTGATCACGTCGCGGGCCACGGAATCGAGGCTGCCGAAGCCGTCGGCGAGGCCGAGCTGCACGGCGCGCTCGCCCGTCCACACGAGGCCGGAGAAGATCTCCGGCGACTCGTTGAGGCGCTTGCCGCGCCCCTCGCGCACCACCTTGATGAACTGCTGGTGGATCTCCTCGATCATCGCCTTGGCGTGCGCGCGGTGCGCCGGGTTCTCGGGCGCGAAGGGATCGAGGAAGTCCTTGTTCTCGCCCGCCGTGTAGGCGCGCCGCTCGACGCCCAGCTTTTCCATGGTGCCGGTGAACCCGAAGCCGTTGATGATCACGCCGATCGAGCCCACGAGGCTCGCCTTGTCGACGTAGATGCGGTCGGCGGCCACGGCCACGTAGTAACCGCCGGAGGCGCAGAGGTCCTGCACGACGACGTGCAGGGGGATGTCCGGGTACTTGGCGCGCAGGCGGCGGATCTCGTCGTTGATGTAGCCGGACTGGACGGGGCTGCCGCCGGGGCTGTTGATCCGGAGCACGACGCCCTGCGTGTGCCGGTCCTTGAAGGCCGCGTTGAGGGCCGAGATCATCTTGTCGGCGCTCGCGCGCGACTCCACGCCGATCACGCCGCGAAGCTCCACGAGCGCGGTGTGCCGGCCCGTCCGGATGGGCTCCTTGGACGTGCCGCCGATCCACCCGAGGGCCGCCGCCACGACGAGGAAGAGGAGCGCGAGCCAGAGAAGCCGGATGAGCGTGGACCAGTGCCGGGCCCGCCTCTGCTCGTCCAGCGCGCGAAGCGCGATCCGCTCGAGGGTGGCGCGTTCCCAGCTGGGCGGTGCGGGCTCGTTCATGTGCAGTCTCGCAGCCCCTCCCCGGGGAGGGGTTCCGGGCGTTCGTCGTCGATGAGGATGCGGCCTGCGCTCTCCCGGACGGCGATCGCCTGGAGCCGGGCGCCGCGGCACGGGCCCGCGACGCACAAGCCGGTCGACGGATCGAAAGTCGCGCCGTGCGTCGAGCAAATCAAGTATAGCCCGGATTCCTCGAAGAACTCCCCGGGCAGCCAGTCGAGCTCGACGCCCCGGTGCGGGCACCGGTTCACGAAGGCCCGCGCCTCGCCGCCGAAGCGCACGGCGAACCCCTTGCCTTCGCCCCCGGCCGGCTCCCAGGCGAAGCGCACGCCGGTCCCGCCCTCGGCGAGCGCCGACGACTCGCAGATCACGCGTGGTCCGCCAGCCACCGGCGCAGGTCCTCCACGGAAGCCGCATAGTGGCGCGCCGCGCGCTCGCGCAGGAGCGGCTCGCCGTGCGCGCCGTAGCAGACGGCCACGGCGTCGATGCCGGCGTTGGCCGCGAGTTCCAGGTCGTGCGTGGTGTCGCCCACCAGCACCGCGCGCGCGGGCTCCACGCCCGTGCGCCCGAGGATCTCGAGGACCATGTCGGGGTGCGGCTTCGGGAACCCCTCGTCCGCGCAGCGCGTCGCCTCGAAGAAGGCGCCCAGCCCCGAGGCGCCCATCGCGCGCTCGAGGCCGCGGCGCGACTTGCCCGTGGCCACGGCGAGGCGCCGGTCGCGGCCGCGCAGCTCCGCGAGGAGCTCCGGGATCCCGGCGAAGAGCGGCGCCTCGTCCTCGCGCGCGAGGAAGTGGCCGCGGTAGCGGTCGGCGAACTCGCGCTGCCCCGGCGCATCGAGCCCGGGCGCGATGCGCTCCATCGTCTGCGCGATGCCGAGTCCGATGATCCACTTGGCGTCGCTCTCGGGCGGCACCGCGAGCCCCATGTCCCGGCACGTGGCCTGGATGCACGAGGCGATGAGGCCCGTGGAATCCATGAGGGTCCCATCCCAGTCGAAGATGACGAGCTCGTACGTGCTCACGCGCCCTCCTCCCCGAACTGCTCCCGGCGGAACGCCTCCAGCTCCGCCGGCAGCGGGGAGCGCACGACGACGCGCTCGCCCGTGGCGGGGTGCGTGAACGCGAGCCGTGCGGCGTGCAGGAACATGCGCTTGAGTCCCCGCTTGCGCAGCGCCTTGTTGAGCGCGAAATCGCCATATTTCGCGTCGCCCAGGATCGGGTTCCCGATGTGCGCGAGGTGCACGCGGATCTGGTGCGTGCGGCCGGTGAGGAGCTCGGCCTCGAGCAGGCTGAACTCGTCGTTTCGCGCCAGGCGCCGGAAGACGGTCTCGGCCGCGCGGCCCTCCCGCTCGTCGACAGCCACGCGCCGGTCGCCCTCGGCGGTGGCGAACTTGCGAAGCGCCACCTTCACCCGCCGCAACTCGTCGCGCACGCGCCCGGCAACGGCCGCGAGGTAGCGCTTGTCCATGCCCCGCTCGCGCAGCGCGTCCTGCAGCGCGACGAGGGCCGATCGCTTCTTGGCGAGCAGCAGCACCCCGGAGGTCTCGCGGTCGAGGCGGTGCACCAGCTCGAGGAACTTCGCCTCCGGGCGGGCGGAGCGAAGCCGCTCGATGGCCCCGTGGGCCACGCCGCTTCCGCCGTGGACGGCGAGGCCGGCGGGCTTGTCCACCGCCAGCACGTGGTCGTCCTCGAAGAGCACCGGCAGCTCCATGGCCGGCGCCGGGGCCGGCCCGGCCTCCCGCTCCGCCACGCGGATCGGGGGCACGCGGACGCGGTCGCCCAGCTGGAGCCGGTGCGAGGCGGCCACGCGCCCCGAGTTCACGCGCACCTCGCCGCTTCGCAGGATGCGGTAGACGTGGCTCTTCGGCACGCCCTTGAGGCGCGAGACGAGGAAATTGTCGATCCGCTGCCCGGCTCCGCCCTCGTCCACCTCCAGCCAGCGCGCGGAACGCGGGGCGGCGGAAGCGTCTTTGCCTTCGACCGTCATGGGCGCTATACTAATATGTCGTTGATTTGGAAGCCTCGCGGGCCAACCTGCCCGCGGGACGGCGCCAAGGCGCCTGCCACAGGTCGACGCGACACGGGTGCCGCACAAGGGCCCCGAAGCCGGTTAACTTCGCTCACCGGCCATGCCAAGCAGCGATGGTAAACGAATTGACGCGCTCGATTTCACGCTAAAGATTCCCGGCGTGCCGCCCGCTCCGACCCGCGGCGCGCCAGACGAAAGCCCTTCAGCGACATCGCCCCTTCACTCGCACGAACCTGATGCAGTCAAGAATCGATTCCTGAGTCCTCTCGTCCCGGGCCCCCGGTGACGGGCCCTCTTCCGTGTTTTGAGCGCGGGAGAAAAGAACGATGAAGCGAATGCTTTTCAACGCGACCCAGGCGGAGGAACTCCGGGTCGCAATCGTCGACGGTCAGAAGCTCATCGACCTCGACATCGAGTCCGCCGGCAAGGAACAGCGGAAGAGCAACATCTACAAGGGTGTCATCACCCGCGTGGAGCCTTCCCTCGAGGCTGCGTTCGTCGACTACGGCGCCGAACGCCACGGGTTCCTTCCGTTCAAGGAGATCTCCAAGCAGTTCATGGTCAACGACGGCGGCGAGTTCGGCCGCTCGAAGATGGCCACCCACCTCAAGGTGGGCCAGGAGATGATCGTGCAGGTGGACAAGGACGAGCGCGGCAACAAGGGCGCCGCCCTC